>JAOUHE010000007.1 GCA_029865285.1 Chloroflexota bacterium | reverse complement strand
ATGAGCCTGTGGAGCCCCGACGGGCGCACCCCGCTCTTCCCGGAGGACGGCGCCGAGCCGTACGGCATGACGCAGACGATGCGCCACTACCTGGGCGGGATGATGGCCTACTCCCGAGAGCTCTCCGTCTTCGCCGCGCAGAACGTGAACTCGTACAAGCGCTATGCGGTCGCCTCCTGGGCGCCGGTCAACGTGGTCTGGGGACGCGACAATCGGACCACCGGCTTCCGGGTGGTCGGCGACGGTCCGGCGCTGCACATCGAGAATCGCTTCCCCGGCGGCGACATGAACTCGTACCTCACCTATGCCGCGGTGGTCGGCGCGGGGCTGCTCGGCATCGAGCGCAGCATCGAGCCACCGGCGGAATACAAGGGCAACGGCTACGTGGCGACCGGCTGCGACCGGATGCCGCGCGCGCTCCACGAGGCGATCCGCGAACTCGAGGAGTCGCAGGCGGCCGTCGACATTTTCGGCGCGGACGTGGTGGCGCACTACCTCAACGCGGCGCGGGTGGAGCAGGAGACGTACGACGCGATCGTCCATCCCTGGGACCGCGAGCGATACCTGGAGCGAGGGTGACCGATATGCAACGACTGACCGACAAGGTCGCGATCATCACCGGAGCCGGCAGCGGCATGGGTCGCACCGCGGCGCAGATGTTCGCCGCTGAAGGCGCCAGGGTGGTGGTGGCCGAATTCGACGAGCGCGCCGGCAACGAGACGGTCGCCACGGTCACGGCGGCAGGCGGCGCGGCGACCTTCGTGAGGACCGACGTCTCGAACGAGGACGACGCGCGCGGCATGGTCGACCATGCGATGGCCAAGTACGGCCGGCTCGACGCCCTCTACAACAACGCCGGGATCATGCCGGAGCCCGACCACAGTGTCGTCGACACCGATGTCGCAACCTGGGACAGGGTGATGGCCGTCAACGTCCGCGGCGTCTTCCTCGGCTGCAAGTACGCCATCCCGCGCATGCTCGAGCAGGGATCAGGATCAGTGATCAACGTCAGCAGCTTCGTGGCGTTGCTGGGCTGCTCCGTCCCGCAGGACGCCTACACCGCCAGCAAGGGCGCCGTGCTCTCCCTTACCCGATCGCTGGCCGTGCAATTCGGCGGCCGTGGAGTCCGGTCGAATGCGATCTGCCCCGGACCGATCGAGACCCCGCTGCTGATGGAGTGGCTGCTCAAGGACGAGGCGGCGAAGCAACTGCGGCTCGCCCGCAACCCGACCGGTCGCTTCGGCAAGCCGGAGGAGGTCGTCAACGCCGCCATCTACCTCGCCTCAGATGAATCGCGCTGGACCAACGGCGCGCAGTTCGTGATCGACGGGGGAATCAGCGTCAACTACTTCTAGCGGCGGTCAGCGGCCTAGAATCACTCCAATCCCCGACCATGAAGTGAGGCTCCCCATGACCACCGAATCCCGCGCGGCGGCTGCGCCGGCGCTCGGCAACGTGAAGATGATCATCGGCGGCGAGCCTGTCGACGCCGCCGACGGACAGACCTTCGATGTCATCAACCCGGCCACCGGTGAGCTGCTGGCCCGTGCCCCGCTGGGGGGCAAGGTGGACGTCGATCGCGCAGTAGCCGCTGCCCAGAAGGCGCTCGACGACCCGCGCGGCTGGTCAACCTGGTCGGCAGCCAAGCGCGGCCGCACCCTCCAGAAGCTCTCGACCCTGGTGAAGCAGAATCTCGAGGAGCTCGCCCAGCTGGAGAGCCGGAACGTCGGCAAGCCGATCTCCGGCGCTCGCGGTGAGGCACTCGGAGTCAGCCTCGTGTTCGAGTACTACGCAGGGGCGGCGAACAAGGTCTTCGGCGAGACGATCCCGGTCTCCAAGCCCGGGCTCGATTTCACGCTGCGCGAGCCGATCGGCGTGGTCGGCCTGATCGTGCCGTGGAACTTCCCGATGAACATGGCCAGCTGGAAGCTCGGCCCGGCGCTCGCGGCCGGCAACGCCACCATCCTCAAGCCGGCGAGCTATACGCCGCTCTCCGCTCTGCGCCTCGGCGAGCTGGCGCTCGAGGCCGGCTTCCCGCCGGGCGTGGTCAACGTCATCACCGGACCCGGCGGCACCGCCGGCGCGGCACTGGCCGGGCACCCGGGCGTCGGGAAGATCGCCTTCACCGGTGAGACGACGACCGGCCAGGAGATCATGCGGCTGGCCGCAGGCAACGTGAAGAAGATCTCCCTGGAGCTCGGCGGTAAGAGCCCGAATATCGTCTTCGCTGACGCCGATCTCGAGAAGTTCGCCGCCGAGTCGCCTTACTCGGTCTTCGACAACGCGGGGCAGGACTGCTGCGCGCGGAGCCGGATCTTCGTCCAGGACACCGTCCACGACCGGGTCGTCGAGCTCTTCACCGAGGCGACCCGCAAGGTCGTGGTCGGCGACCCATCCGACGACAAGACCGAGATGGGGAGCCTGGTCAGCCAGCGGCAGCGCGAGCGGGTGGCCGACTACATCGCCATCGGCCGCGAGGAGGGAGCCGAACTGGTCTACGGGGGCGATGCTCCGACCGGGGAAGAATTCGACAACGGCGCCTACCTGATGCCGACCATCTTCGACGCCTGCCGGACCGACATGCGAATCGTGCGCGAGGAGATCTTCGGCCCCGTGGTGGCGATCATCCCGTTCAAGGACGAGGCAGAGGCGCTGCGCCTTGCCAACGACACGCCCTATGGGCTGTCCGGATCTGTCTGGAGCCGCGACATCGGCCGCGCCCTGCGGGTCGTCAAGGGGCTGAAGGCCGGCGTGCTGTCGGTCAACAGCAACAGCAGCGTGCATACCGAGGCGCCGTTCGGCGGCTACAAGATGAGCGGCATCGGGCGAGAGTTGGGCATGCACGCGGTCGAGCTGTACACCGAGGTCAAGAACGTCTACGTCGACCTGAGCTGACCCGCGCGGCGTCCACGAAGGCGCGCCATAACCGGTCGAACTCGGGGGCCATGAACTCGGACCGCTCGGGGTGGCACTGGACACCGAGCAGCCAGTCGGTCGGATCGGCCGCCTCGAGCGCCTCCACCAGGTCTCCGTGGTTGTGTGGCGCCAGGCCCGTGGCGACGAGCCCCGGAGCCAGATCCTCCGGTCGCACCGCCTGGTGGTGGTAGGAGTTGACCTCCGTGGTGATCATCGGGTCAGCGTCGCCGAGGATGGCGGCGAGCCGCGAACCGGGATCGAGGTGCAGCGGATGCGCGGCCGGTACTCTCGACGTGTCGTGCCCCTCAAGGTGCTGGATGAGCGTCCCGCCGGAGAAGACGTTGATCGCCTGGAAGCCCCGGCACACGCCAAGTACCGGGACGCCCTGCCGCCGGGCCGCCTGCCAGGCCTCCAGCTCTAGGTCGTCGCGCACCGCTTCAATCTGGGACGTGTGGTGCCGCTCCTCGCCGTACAGGCCCGGGTCCAGGTCGGCCCCACCGGGGAGGAGCAGGCCGTCCATCACGGCAAACGCGGCGAAACGCTCCTCGGGGCTGCTGGTAGGGTCGAGCGGGACCGGATCGCCCCCGGCGCGATGCACGGCGACCAGGTAGTTGTCGAATGTCGCCCAGGTCGGTTCTTCGAGCGCGGCCTGCTCAGGGCCGTGCAGGGTGACCACGATCCGCGGCCGGTCCGTCATCGGCCGATGATAGGTCGCCCGTCGTGCTAGCGCCGGCGGCTCGTCTTGGGGTCGAACGCGTCACGCAGCCCGTCGCCGAGCAGCGTGAAGCCGGCCAGCGCGATCGCCAGCGCCACCATCGGCGGAACGATCAGCCAGGGCGCATTCTGGGCGTTGCGGATCCCCACTTCGATCAGGCTCCCCCACGAGGCGCGCGGCGTCTGGACGCCGAGCCCCAGGAATGAGAGCGTCGATTCGGCCAGGATGGCGGCCGGGATCCCCACGCTCACCGCCACGATGATCGGTCCGATGGCGTTCGGCAGGACGTGACGCAGCACGATCTGGCGGTCCGGCACGCCCAGCGCACGCGCGGCCTCCACGTATTCGCGGTGCTTGATCGACAGCACCTGGGCCCTGACCAGCCGGGCCATGGTGACCCAGGAGACGAGACCGATGGCCAGGAAGACCATGAACAGTCCGTTCATCAGCCGGAAGAGCGGGGTGTAGACGATGGCCGAGGTGATGAGGATCACGAAGAAGAGATCCGGGAAGGCGTAGATCACGTCGGTGAAGCGCATCAGCGCGGTCTCGGTGCGCCCCCCGCGCCAGCCGGCAATGGCACCGATCGGAACACCTATGAAGAGCACCACCACCTGGGCGATGAGCGCCACCGTCATCGAGACCTGCGCGCCATCAAGGGTGCGGCTGAACAGGTCGCGGCCCAGGGGATCGGTGCCGAACAGGTGGCCCGGCGAGAGCGGAGGCAGCGCCTGCGCGTTGTTGCCCATGATTCCCTGCAGGTCCTGGGCGCGGTAGTCCCACGGTGCCAGGAATGGGCCGAAGATACCGAGCAGAGCCAGCAGGGCCACGACCACCAGCCCGACCATGCCCGACGGGGAGTGGCGCAGCCGGAGCACGGCATCGGCCCAGTACCCGCGACCGCGACCGCGTGTGTCCGCCGCGGTGACGTCCAGGGTGTGCGCGTGACTCATGCCGGCTCCCGTGAGCCGTCGCGGATGCGGGGGTCGATGAACCCGTACGCGATATCCACCACCGCGTTGAGAATGGCGATGGAGCCGGCATACAGGACGGTGATGCCCATCACCGCCCCGTAATCGCGGAAGCGGATCGAGCTCCAGTAGAGCTGCCCGAGGCCGGGGATGTCGAAGATCAGCTCGACCGCGATCGAGCCGGTCACCAGGATGGCGAGGATCGGCCCCGCGATGGTCACCAGCGGGACGAGGGCGTTGCGGATCATGTGATGCGTGACGATCCACCGCTCCTCGAGGCCCTTCGAGTGCGCCACCCGGATGTAGTCGGTATGCAGCACATCGAGCATGCTCGCCTTGGTGAACCGCGCAATCTGTGCCATCGGCAGGCCGGCAAGGGCGACCGTTGGCAGGATCCAGTGCTGCGGTGAATCCCAGCCGTGGCGCGGCAGCAGCCCGGGAGGATCGAAGTCCCCCGCTGTGAAGACCAGCTGGAAGAGGGCGCCGAGCACGAAGGCCGGCGCCGCCATGCCGAGAATGGCGACGCCGGTGGCCGCGTAGTCGATCACCGTCCGGTGGCGGAGGGCAGCGATGATCCCCAGCGGCAGCCCGACGATCAGCGCCAGGCCGAAGGACATCAACCCCAGCTGCAGCGATGGCAGGGCACTGTTGCCGATCACATTCCGGACCCCGTACGGGTGCTCGCTGACCGACAGGCCAAAGTCGCCGACGACGATCCGGCCCAGCCAGGCCAGGTACTGCATCGGCAGCGGCTGGTCGAGGCCGAGCCGCTCGTTGAGCCGCTCGATCACCACGGGGCTGAGCTGCCGCCCCTCGCGGCTCCACGGGCTCCCCGGGGCGGCGTGCATCATGAGGAAGGTGATGATCGAGGCGACAACCAGCACCGGGAAGATCCACATGATGCGGCGGATCGCGTAGCCCAGCACGGAAGCTCCTATCGATCGGGGGTGCACCTAGGGTACTGCCGCCGCGGACCGCCGGTTCACGCGGTGGCGGACGGTACACTCGGCCGCATCGTGCTGATCGTTGCCGTCCACGATGTCGCGCCATCGACGCTGCCGGAGGTCCGCTGGCTCCTGTCGCGGCTGGACGACGCGGGCGTCGCACGCCGCGTTCTCAAGGTGATCCCTGCGGAGGAGGGCGCGCGGACCTCGGGGATGGCTGACGTGGAGCAGCTCGTCCGCGGCGAGGCGGCTGCGGGCTCAGAGGTCGTCGTGCACGGATGGACGCACCGTGCGAGCGGACCGTACCGAGGGAGCGCTACCGACCGCGTTCGTGCACGTCTGTTCGCCGCCCACGCGGCCGAATTCCTTGCGCTGACGCCTGCCGAGATGCGGCAGCGTCTCGTGGCCGGACGCGCCTGGCTCGATCGGCTGGGTCTCGCGCCAAGTGGCTTCTGCCCGCCAGGCTGGCTCGCTGGGCCGGGCCTCGCCGGCGCGGCGCGCGTGGCCGGCTTTCGCTACCTCGTCACGCTACGAGGATTGCGAGTGCTACAGCCAAAACCGGGCGCGCGAACCCGGATCGATATACCCGCCACTGGGTACATGGGGGCCGGCGCGAGCCAGGAGAGGCTGCTGCGGCTTGGTGGCACGCTCCTCCTCCACCCTTTGGCCTGGCTGCTTCGCGCGCCCGCAACCCGGATCTACCTGCACCCGCAGGATGCGCCACGCTCACGCGACTGTGCGCGCACGCTGCGCCAGATCGAGCGCCTTGCGCGGACTCATCGGTCCGGGACGTACGCGGACCTCCTCGATGCCTGAGATCAGCGTCATCCTGCCGGCGCGCAACGAGGAGCGGCTGCTGCCGGCCGCGCTGAACTCTGTCGCCAGCCAGTCCTACCCGGTCGCCGAGGTCGAGGCGATCGTGGTGAGCAACGGCTCATCGGATCGCACGGTCGCCCTCGCCCGGGAAGTCGGTGCGTCGCTGACGACAGTCGGCGGACCGGTCGTGCGGGTGGGGGAGACGGCGGAGCACGGGGTCTCCCGCGCCAAGAACGCGGGGGCAGCCGAGGCAAGAGGCCGGCTGCTCCTCTTCATGGACGCCGATTCGCGAATGTCACCTGGCCTGCTCGCTCGGGTCGCGGCGCGGGCGAGCGCCGGCGAGCGAGCGGCGAGCATCCGGATCGTTGCCGACGGGCGCGACCCCATCGACCGGGCATTCTTCTGGGTCTTGGAGAACGGCAAGCGTCTCTTCCGAATTCGGGCGAACATGTTCTGGTGCGAGCGCGGGCTGTTCCAGGAGCTCGGAGGGTTTGACGAGACGCTGCAGCACGCAGAGGATCTGGACTTCCTCGTGCGGGCCCGGAGGGCGGGTGTTCGGGTGGGTCATGTTCGCGACGAGTGGATCGGGACCTCCCCGCGGCGGCTGCATCGTGGCCCGCTGCGACTCGGCATGATCATGGTGCTCGGCCGATGGGCGCTCGGACATATCGGCATCGGCCGGCGGTGGCCCTACTCCGGGCGCGGCGGCGAGGCTCCGTAGCGCCGAACCAACTGGCCCGCCGAGAGCCACGCGACCCTCGTCTGCAGCGGACCGTGTCCGCGCGTCAGGCGATCGCGCCCGGCCGGCGCCCATCGGGCCAGAAGCGAGCGCAGGTACCAATCCTGAAGGCGCACCCATGGCGTGCGGCGGCGCTCGCGGACCTCGAACCCGGCACGCTGGGTCAATGCGGCAAGCACGGTCGTGCCGTGGTAGGCCACCGGTCGCTCGTCTGGCGGCAACGCCAACTGCGCGGCAGCCAGCTTGCGGAGATCGCGGCGTGCGGCGCGCCACGCCTCGGTCGGCCAGGTCGTCGAGGCCAGCTGGCGCATTCGTCGGTTATCGAAATGGATGATCGGGGCGAGGTCACCGGGGTGGACGACCGTTCCATCACCGAGTCTCACGGGAGCGCCGCGGTGTCGGTGGCGCTCCAGGGCGAGCACTGAGTCTTCGCCCAGGGGATGAATGCGCCGCAGTCTCCGGTCGACGCGCTCCACCAACCCCAGGATGGGGTCAAGGATGCGTGGAGCGGTAGATCCGCGGGAGCGCCGCATGCTCACATTGTTGACGGGGCGATCACCCCGCTCGGCTCGGCCAGCGCCCTTCTGTTCTGATGGATCCGACCGATCGATCCGCCATGCCTCAAGTCATATGCCGTCCGGATCGGCACCGGGGCCATCGACGTTGACGTTCTGCGGGCCGGTCCCAACGCGGATGACGAAGAACTCTGCCGGCTCGTCGGGGGCGGTGATCTCGCGATGCACCATCCGGGCGGGATTGAAGATGAAGTCCCCGGCCACCGCCGTCACCTGCTCGCGCCCGGTGGGACCGTATTCGATCGTGACCCTGCCGCGGAGTACGTAGATGTAGGAGTCGCGCGCTCCATGGTGGTGCCAGCCGCCCGCGAGTCCGGCGTCGGTCTGCACCCAGCCGACCCAGCGATCCTCATGGTCGAAGAGCTGTCGGCGGTCCATGCCGGGCGTGGGTGGCCCGGGTGGCAGGGCCCCCTCACCTGGCCGGACCACGATCGGTCGAACTGGCTCCATTGGTGCCTCCTCGCGGGTTGGCCCCGCCTCCTGCCCTACGCTCTGCCGAACGTCAAGACTGCGAACCTCTGCTGGTCCGGAACGCTACACCGTTAGTCCGACCGCTCCCCGGTTTCATACACAGGCCCTCAGGCGTCGGCAGCCTGCGTCTTGGCTTTGCTGCGCTTTGCCGCGTCGCGCACCTCTTCAGGAAAAGCTCCCATCAGGCGGCGGAGCAGGGAGTACAGCTGCTCCTTCTCCGCTGGGCTGAGCGCGGAGGCGATGCGTGCCTCGCGGCCCGCCTGCGTGTCGGTCGCCCGGTCCCACGCCGCGTGGCCTGCATCGGTCGGCTCGACAAGGACGCCGCGCCGGTCCTCCGGATCTGGGAGGCGACGGACGATGCCGGCCTCCTCCAATCGGTCCAGGCGGTTGGTCATGGCCCCGCTGGAGAGGCCCATCCCCTCGGCGAGCTGTCCGGCCGAGAGCCGGTACGGCGGGCCCTGGTACCGCAGCCGGCCGAGGACGCGGTAGGTGCGGGTGGCGAGTCCGAACTCGGCGAGGGTCACCTCCATGGAGTGGTCAAAGAACCTGGCGAGCATCTGGATCCGCTCGACGATTCCCTCGGTGAGTCGGTCCAGGCTGGGGATCTCGCGCGTCCACACATCGAGCATCGCGTCGACGTGGTCGGAAGATGATTCATCCATGTCGACATTATCGACATCATACTTCTCTGTGTCAAGCCTCTTGACATCGAACTACTGATGCACTAGAGTGCCGTCAGACAGTCTTGAGCTGAAGATTCTTGGACTGAAGCCATAAACGGCGGCGGGCCGCCACGGAAAGGGACAGACCGATGTTCGAAATGATGAATCAGCAGGCTCTCTCGGTCGGCGCACAGCGACGACGCGAAGTCGCGACCCAGACCATGCGCGAGGCGCGACGCGATGCGAGCAACGGCCTCCCGCGCGCGGTTGGAGCGGCTCTGGTGGCCGTCGGACGGCGAGTCGCAGGCGAGATGCCGGCTGCCCGCCGCAGCGCCCAGAGGAGCGGCGACCACGTCTAGCGGATCAGGCCGGACCACCTGGCAACGTCGGCGAGCGTGAATGAGTGGAGCCGAAGGAGGGACTCGAACCCTCGACCGACGGTTTACGAAACCGTTGCTCTACCACTGAGCTACTTCGGCGCGGTCACGAACGGGGCCCGAGTCTACCAGCCGTTCTGAACCGATGCCACGGAGCGACCTCGGATCACCGCACGATCCACGCCTGCGCCGTCGGGCGGATCCGCTCGTCGTACCCACCGAGCAGCAGGACGCGATCACCATCGATCACTGTCGCGGTGAGGAACAGCCGCAAACCGTCGAGGGATCCGTCCACGCGCTCGGCGCGCCCGGTGGCAGGGTCGAGTGCCTCGGGCTGATCTGCTCCGCCGGCGATGACGAGCCGACCGTCGCTGAGCGTGACGATCGAGCCGACCAGTTTGTATCGGCCGCGCTCCATCGTCGGACCGGCGAGGAAGCCGCCTGCTTCCGAGTCAAAGAACTCGGTTGAGGCGAACACGGTTCGCCCCTCGATGTCGGCCGCCCCACCGATCACGAATGCCCGTCCGTCGCTGAGGGTGACCGAACCGGCCTTGTAGCGCGCCGTGGCCATCGGCTGCGCTGCCGAGAATCGGCCGGCGAGGGGATCGAAGAGATCGGCGCTGGCAACCACCTTCCCATCCGACAGGCCGCCCGCGATCAGAACACGGCCGTCGCCGAGCAGTGCAGCGGCGTATGCGCCGCGCGGGATGAGCATCGCCCCGGTCGGCTGGATCGAATCGGTTGTCGGATCGAAGAGATCCGCCGTGGCGACCGTGGGCCGGTTATCGGTGAAGCCGCCGGCCAGGAGCACACGACCGTCCTGCAGCAATACCGCAGTGATGCCCGCGCGCGGACTGGACATGTCCGGGCCGCGACTGAACCGACCGGTCTGTGGATCGTAGAGCTCCGTGCTCCTGGTGACGCCACTCGACGTCCAACCACCGGCGAGGAGCACCCGGCCGTCTCGCAAGAGGACCGCCGCATGGTCGTCTCGCGAGACTGTCATCGGACCGGTCGGCATGAAGGTCTCCGACGTCGGGTCGTAGAGTTCGGCCGTCGCTCCCGCCGCGCTCCCAGTCTCGCAGCCGGGGTCGGTGCACCCGCCGGCGACCAGGACCCGGCCGTCGTTGAGCCGGGTCGCGGTGTGGACCGCTCGGGCAGTCGTCATCTCGACGATCGGGGCCAACGCAAGAGACCCAGATGCGGATGGGGGCCTGCTACCCGTCACTGAGGATGGCGGGGACGAGGGCTCCGCTCGATCGGTAGGCGTCGGTGACGGCGCGCAACCGACGACGAATCCGACCAGCACCAGGGCGCCGATGAGGAACCGCCGTGCCGTCACCTTGTGCCCGTCACCAGCTCGGACCCGGTCCACGACTAATCGCCGTCGCGGCGGTAGTCGCGGGTGCCGGTCTTCGGGTCGACCCAGACGCGCATCACGTCGCCGGAGGTCGGGTCGGTGAAGACCTCGTCGGTGCGGCGCATCGAGGAAGCGGACGCAGCAATGGACCGCTCCTCGCGGCCGTAGCGCGCCCGTTCGAAGAGTGCGATGAGGACGACAATGGCGCCGATCGCCATCAGGACCAGGCCGTCGTCACGGTGGCCGCTCAGCGCCCAGCCGAGCCCGCCGAGGAGGGTCGCCGCGCCGACGGCCCCCATCACGGTGCGGATCAGTGGCATCGAACGGGTGCCTGTCTCAGTCCAGTACCGGGGGAGGCGGGGCAGCAGCATCGGGCTCGACCAGCACCGCGGTGCCATAGGCCACGATCTCGCTCATGGTGGATCCCAGCTGGCTGCTGTCGAACCGCATGCTGATCACCGCATTGGCGCCCATCAGGGTCGCGTTCTGCACCATCCGATCGAGCGCCTGGCGGCGGGTGTCCTCGAGCAGTTCGGTGTACTCCCGGATCTCGCCGCCGATCAGCGAGCGCAGGCCGGCCGCGATATTGCCGCCCAGCCCGCGGCTGCGGACAACGACGCCGAACACCTGTCCTTTGGCCTCCACGACGCGGTGGCCGGGGAGGTAGGGGGTTGTGACTACGTTCATGGCAGCAGTATGCGGCCGATCAGATAAGAGCGCCGCGCGCCGCGCGCCGCGCCAATCCGACTAGCACCGCATCGCCATGGATCGAGTTTCGGCCTCACCGTGCGCGCCCGTATACTCGACGCATGACTGACACCGACGCGTTTGAAGCCGCAATAGGCGCCGGCTACGGCTTCGATGGCCCCTCGGTAGGCCTCGGAGCCGGCATGCACGAGGGCGCCACCCACGCAGCCGCGCCCGTGCGCTTCCCGCTGGCCATGCTGAACCGGCATGGACTCGTTGCCGGGGCCACCGGCACGGGCAAGACCAAGACCCTGCAGATCATGGCCGAGCAGCTCTCGATCGCCGGGGTGCCGGTCTTCATCAGCGACATCAAGGGGGACATCTCCGGTCTGGGCGCGCCGGGCACGCCGCATCCCAAGATCGACGCCCGAGTCCAGGCCATCGGCATCACCGACTACCAGCAGCGCGGCTTCCCCGTCGAGTTTCTCACGCTTGTCCGCGACAAGCCGGGCGTGCGCCTGCGGGCTTCAGTCGAGTCGTTCGGCCCGATCCTGCTGTCCAAGGTGCTCGAGCTGAACGAGACGCAGCAGAGCGTTCTGGCGTTGGCCTTCAAATACGCCGAGGACAAGAAGCTTCCGCTGATCGATCTCGGCGACCTGCGCTCGCTCCTCAATCACCTCGACTCGGACGCCGGCAAGACGGCCATGCAGGAATACGGCGGCGTCGCGACCGCGACAGTCGGGGTGATGATCCGCAAGATCGTCGAACTCGAGCAGCAGGATGCCGACGCCTTCTTTGGCGCTCCCGAGTTCGACGTGACTGACCTCCTGCGCACGACCTCGGATGGCCAGGGCATGGTGAGCGTCCTGGAGTTGGCCGATATGCAGGACCGCCCGGCGCTCTTCTCCACCTTCATGATGTGGCTGCTTGCCAGGCTGTATCGCACGCTGCCGGAGGTCGGCGATATTGACAAGCCGAAGCTCGTCTTCTTCTTCGACGAGGCGCACCTGCTCTTCCGCGACGCCAACAAGACATTCCTCCAGCAGATCGAACTGGTCGCGCGACTGATCCGCTCGAAAGGCGTTGGGGTGTACTTCGTGACGCACGCGCCGACCGATGTCCCTGCCGAAGTGCTGGGCCAGCTTGGAAATCGTGTGCAGCACGCGCTCCGCGCGTTCACGCCGGAGGATCTCGCTGTCGTTCGGGCCACCGCCCGCACATTCCCGACGAGCGAGTTCTACGACGTCGAGCAGGAACTCACCCAACTCGGGACCGGTGAAGCGCTGATCACGGCGCTCAATCCGAAGGGGATCCCGATGCCCACCGTGCGGACCATGATGCGGCCACCGATGTCGCTCATGGCACAGCTCGACCCCGCGCTCTTCAACCGTGCGGTGTCGTCCTCGCTGATCGCGGCCCGCTACGCGACCGACATCGATGCCACCACCGCAAAGGAGATGCTCGCCCAGCAGGCCGCAACGGCGGAGACCGCCGCCAACGCGGCCGCCGAGACCGAGTCGGCGGGCGGGCCCGCCGCGCCGGGAACAGGCGGCAAACGATCGACGCGGCCACCGGAGAAGGGCGGCTTGGACTGGGGCGATGTCGCGAAGGAGGGGGCGCGATTCACCCGCAGCGGAACCTTCAACACGATCCTCCGCGGAATCATCAAGGGGCTTGGTGGCAAGAAGTGACGAGGTCGGTACAATTGACCCCTAGACCGCGTCGCGAAACAGCAGACGCGCGTGCCCGAAGGAGGACTCGTCTTGAAGATTGCGGACATTGAGGGCGTCGGCCCTGCCTACAGCGAGAAGCTCGGGAAAGCCGGTGTCGGTACCACCGATGAGCTGCTCGCCGTGGCCGCCAAGAAGAAGGGGCGCGAGTCACTCGCCGCGTCCACCGGCATCAGCGAGAAGCTGATCCTGGAGTGGACGAACCACGCCGACCTCATGCGCATCCGAGGCGTCGGCAACGAGTATTCGGACCTGCTGGAGGCGGCCGGCGTCGACTCGCCGTCCGAGCTCGCGCAGCGTAATGCGGCGAACCTTGCCAAGACCTTCAGCGAGCTCGATGCGGCACGCAATACCGTGCGGCGCGTGCCCTCCGAGAAGGTGGTGGCAGGCTGGATCGCGCAGGCCAAGACCATGAAGAAGGTCGTCGAGCACTAGGCGCCGACGGTCCCTTCCCAGACAGGCCGCCGCGAGGCGGCCTGTTCGTTTGCCGGCCCTTCGGGCGGCGTGATCAGCCGCGAGCCTCGGGCGGCGCCCACCCGTGGATGAGTTCATCGTGGTAGCGCGGTTCGGCTCCAGCATCGGGCAGCTGGCGAGGCACGGGCGCGGCCGCCGCCCTGCCCCTGAGTACCTGCGCGTAGTGGGGGCACAGATCGGTCAGCGGGCAGAGGCCGCAGATCGGCCGCGGGGCGCGACAGGTGTCGCGACCATGGCGGATCAGCTCCACGTGAAACGGATACATCTCCTCGTCCCGGAGCGCCTCCTCGAGCAGGTCGTGAGCTCGCAGCACATCGGTCTTCGGGGGGAGCAGCCCGAGCCGCAGCGCCACGCGGTGGACGTGGGTATCCACCGGCAGGGCCGGACGACCGAAATTGAAGAGCAGGATGATCGCCGCCGTCTTGCGTCCGATCCCTGGCAGGGAGACGAGCCAGTCTCGCGCCTGCTCGAGCGGTCGCTCGCCCAGGAACGAGAGGTCCCAGGTGCCGCCGGTCTCCGCGTGGACCTCGGCCAGCACCGTCTGGATGCGCGGCCCCTTGGTCGGTGCCAGACCACCGGGGCGGATCACCTCGATCAGCTCATCTGTCGGGGCGGAGAGCACCGCATCCCACGACGGGTACCGCGCGCGGAGCGCGGTGAAGGCGCGGAATGAGTTCATGTCGGCCGTGTTCTGCGACAGAATGGTGAGCACCAGTTCGGCCGTTGCATCGAGCCGCGGCCCACTCCAGCGCGGATGCTCGTAGCGCTCGCCGAGCCGATCCAGCACCGCCGCTGCGAGTGTGCGCCGGGCGCGCCGGTCAGCGGCGAGCTTCCGCGGGCTCGGGCGTGATCGGGGAGCGGCCGCCCGGGTCAATCCTCGATCCGGCGCAGCTTCCGCGGCCGCTGGCCGAACATGCGCCCAACCATCGTGGGGCCGCGCTCCGCAGCGGCCGAGACGATGAGCCAATCCTCGACCCGCTCGCCGGGCCGGTAGCGAGAGTTCGCGTGCTTGGCGACGTAGTGGGTGAATCCGTTGCCGCGCCACGCGTGGAGCCAGGGCGCGAGCGGCTGCTTCACCGCGGGCGAGATCCGGACGCGCACGTTTTCCGCCAGGACCGATGCGAGCAGCCTGCGCCGCTCCTGGTATGGGACGTCGGCAAGCGACTTCCCATCGAGCTCCACGAGGTCAAATGCCACGAATGCGCGCCGGGTCTCGAGTTCCTCCGGGTCCGGCACCTCCTCCGCGCGCCCCTCCTCGGCGAGCGTCTCGGCCAGGCGCCGCGCGCTGCTCCCGTCACCGACGAACGGCTGGGCGGTCCATACCCCGTCGATCACCGCGGCATCGGCGTCTATTGCGAGGGCTAGTTGCTCAGCGGCTTCGGCGAACTCGGGGCCGACGGGCTCGCCGGCCGCATCGGTCAGGGTGACCCGACCGCCGTGCAGGCGTGCAATCAAGCGATCGCCGGACCAGTAGGGCTCGAAGAGCCACTCGACGCTGGTGATGACGACGGCGGCGTAGGTGGCCAGCTGGGGCAGGACGGCGTCGGGATCAGGCATGCCGATGAAGCCTAGCGTGGGGCGAGCCGAAACGTTCAGCGCCGATCGTAGAGTCGGAGCTGCCCCTCTTCGATCTCGGCCCCGACCTGGGTGCGAATCTGCTCCCAGGCGGCGATGTCCCACTCGCCGATGAGGCTGATGGCGGTCCCGGTGCGGCCGGCACGCGCGGTGCGCCCGATGCGGTGCACGTACGTCTCGGCGTCCTCCGGGATGTCGTAGTTGAGGACGAACGGCAGGTCGGCGATGTCCAGGCCGCGCGACGCCACGTTGGTCGCAATGAGGTACTGGATCTTCCCCGACTTGAAGTCGGCCAGCGTCCGATCGCGCTCTCGCTGCGAGAGCCCGCCGTGGAGCGCCGCCACGTTTCGGCCCTTGCGGGAGAGGGTCGCGGTCAATCGGTCGACCCCGATCTGGGTGTGTCGGAAGACGAGCAGCCGATCGAACCCGAACGTCTCGGTCAGCTCCATGAGGGTCGCCACCTTGTCCTGCTCGGCCACGAAGTAGACGAGCTGACGGACCGTCTCGACGGTGCGCATCTCGGGGCGCACGATGATGTGTTCGGCGCCCTTGTCCATGAATCGATCGCAGATGCGCAGGATCGCGTAGGGCATGGTGGCGCTGAAGAGCGCCGTCTGCCGCTGCCGCGGACAGCGCGCCAGGATCGTCTCGACGTCAACGATGAAGCCCATGTCGAGCATCCGGTCGGCCTCGTCGAGGATGACCGTCTGCACGCTGCCGAGGTGCAGCTCGCCGCGGCGGATCAGGTCCAGCACGCGCCCGGGTGTGCCGACCACGATCTGCGCACCGTGGTGCAGGGCGGTGATCTGGCGGTCCATGCTCGACCCGCCGTAGATCGCCACCGCGGTCACGTTGCGGAATTCGCCGAGCCGGTTGATCTCCTCGGTCACCTGCACGCACAGCTCGCGGGTGGGGGTCAGCACGAGGGCCTGCACGTAGCGAGCCGACGGGTCGATCTTCTCGATGATCGGGATGCCGAAGGCGGCAGTCTTGCCGGTGCCCGTCTGCGCCTGGCCGATCAGGTCCTTCCCTTCGCGCAGGGGGCCGATGGCGCGTGCCTGCACCTCGGTGGGGGTGAGGAAGCCCATCTTCTCGATGGCCCGCGCGATGGTGACCGGCAACTCGATCTCGCCAAAGCGATGGCTGCGCTGGGCGGCCAGCACGGCGGCGAGCAGCGGGGAGGCCTCGGCGTCGATGTCGGTGGCTGGAGCGTCGCCGTTGCTGGTGGCGGACTCGGGGGCGACGGACTCGGTGGAGACCGGGGTCGTGCGGCGCGGCGCTCTGTTTCGGCGGCGCGCGGGTGGCGATTCAGCTTCTGGCAAACGGGGCTCCAACGGGGGTGAACTCGACGGTGATGCTACCACGAGAGGATTGACGACCCGCTCCTGCCTAGATGATACTGAGTCTCAACATGGGCCTTACAGCCATCCTCGTCTCGGTCGGCGCGCTGCTCTCCGCCCTGGCGGGTGGACTCCTGGCGCTGCGTGCCACGGCCTCGGTCGGCGTGATCATCGCCGTGGGGGCCGGGATCCGGATCGGGGCAGCCTATTTCGACCTGATCCCCGAGTCGGTGGAGCAGCTCGGCTCGCTCGACCTGGCGATGGTCTTCACGGCGGTCGGCTTCCTCCTCTTCTACGCGATCGAGAAGCTGACCACGCTGCACGTCGGTCACGAGACGGCGACCGAGCTCGACCACGAGGACGCCGCGCACCGCCACGTCGGCATCATCGGAGCGTCAGGGATGAGCCTGCACAGCTTCCTGGACGGTGTCGCCGTCGCGGCAGCGCTGGCCGTCGGGGGAGGCATCGGGCTGGTGATCGGTGCCGTGGTGATCGTGCACCGCTTCAGCGACGGGATCGGGATCGTCAGCCTGCTGCTCGCCTCGCGGACGCCGATATCGGTCGCCTACCGCTGGGTCAGCGTCGTGGCCGTCGCACCGGTGCTCGGGGTGCTGCTGGGCCTGGCGCTGCCGATCCCCGGTCAGGTGCTCGGTGGGATGCTGGCCGTCTTCGCCGGCTTCTTCCTCTACATCGGGGCGGCGGAGCTCCTGCCGGAGGCGCACCGCTCCGACCGATCGCGCTGGATCGTGGTCGCGACGCTTGCCGGCGTGGCGGCGATCTATGGCTTCTCGTACTTCGCCGGCGTGGTCGGGACGATCGGGTGACCGGAGCGACCGGAGCGACCGGCGTGGCCGAGCGCCTGCGCGCCGGCGGCGAGCGCCCGACGCCGCATCGTCTGCGGATCGCCGAGGCGCTCATCTCGGCGGGCCGCCAGTTGACCGCCGAGGAGGTATGGAGCGCCGCCGGACGGCGCCGCGGGATCGGACGCGCGACCGTGTTCCGCAGCCTTGACGCCCTGGTCGGCGCCGGCGTCGCGCGCCGATTGGAGCTCGACGGGCACGTGTCGGCCTATGTGGCGTGCGAGCCGGAGCACCACCATCACCTGTCGTGTCGCACCTGCGGCAAGGTGGAGGAGATCGGCGAGTCGTTCGTGCGACCGATGGCGCAACGCCTGGCCGATGAGCGCGGCTTCGTCATCGACGACGCGCGCCTCGACTTCTACGGTCGCTGCGCCGACTGCGCACGCGTGGCCGGCTAGGCGGGCGCGGGGGTCCCTGGCCGAGGGGTCGATCGGTCGACGGGAGTTCCATCGGTCCGCTGCGGACGGGAGTAGCCCGTCGGGTGCGTCAGCTTCCACGCCCAGGCATCGGCCAGCATCTGCTCCAACTTTGAATGCTGCGGCTGCCAGCCAAGCTCGCGGCGAGCCCGGCGCGATGACGCAACCAGGACCGGCGGGTCCCCGCTGCGGCGTTTCACGACGCGCGCCGGGATGGCGCGCCCCGTCACCTTGCGGGCCGCTTCGACGACCTCTCGCACGCTGAAGCCTGCGGCGGAACCGAGGTTGTAGACCTCGAACGAGGGGTCGCCCTCACTGGTCGCCTCGAGCGCCAGCAGGTGGGCGGCGGCGAGGTCGCGGACGTGGATGAAGTCGCGGATGCAGGTGCCGTCGGGGGTCGGGTAATCCTGGCCGAAGATCTGGACGTGGGTCGCCTCGCCCGCGGCGACTCGCAGCACCAGCGGCATCAGGTGCGTCTCCGGATCGTGGTCCTCGCCGTTTCGCTCCGTGGAACCCGCCACGTTGAAGTAGCGCAGGCTGATCGCCTGGAAGTCGTGGCTGGCCGCGAACCAGCGCATCGCCCCTTCAAAGGCGAGTTTGGTGGCACCGTACGGGTTGATCGGTTCGGTCCGATCAGCTTCCGCGATGGGGACGCGGCGCGGCTCACCGTAGACGGCGGCGGTCGAGGAGAAGACGAGCCGGGTGACGCCGGCGGCATGCATCGCGTCCAGCAGCGAGACGCCGCCGCCCACGTTGTTGCGGTAGTAGAGGCCGGGGTCGAGGAGGCTCTGGCCGACGAGCGACTTCGCGGCGCAGTGCAGCACCGCCTCGATCCGCTCATCGCGCAGGACGCGGGTCAGGTGCGCTCGATCCTCCATCTGGCCGCGGACCAGCCTGGCGGGCCGGACCACCGCAGACGCATGACCGGTCGAAAGGTCGTCGTACACGGTCACGTCGTGTCCGGCGTCGACGAACGTCTCTACGCTCGTCGAGCCGATGAAGCCGGCGCCGCCGACGACCAGAATGCGCAATCGTCCGCCCTCTCCTGCGCTCAGCCGGCCGCTGCGCGCAGCGGCTGTGGGGGCATGCGGATGGCGGCGACGGCCTCGCTCGCGAGTCGGGGGTCGAACTCGGTGGAGATGACCAAGGCGCCGGCCGACTGCGCCGCCGCGACCTCGCTGATGGACGTGAACCTGCCCGCCGCCTTGACCGTGAGGTGCGTCCCCAGCAGGTCGTGCAGGAAGCCGACGCGCGCGATCGTCCAGGCGGCGTCCGCGCCCCCCGGCGACGTGACCACGTGGTCGGCGCCAGCGCGCTCCGCGAGACGGCAGGCACGGCGCAGTTGTTCATCGGTGAGCGACTCCGGCTCGAGGATGACGCCTGCGGCGGCGAGGGCGGCATGCGCCATCTCCACCACCGCCAGCATGTCGCCGACGACCGTCTCGTCCTCCCCGGAGATGAGCGCGCCGGCGTTCAGCACGAAATCGAGCTGCGTCGCTCCGTGTTCGAGGGCCCGCGAGGCCTCGAATGCCTTCACGGCGGGAAGCTGCCCACCACCGGGATAGCCGATCACCGATCCGAGCTGCACGGAGGATCGGGCGAGCATGCGTCGGGCGGGCTTAACCAGCCACGGACTGACGGTCAGCGCTTCCAGGCCGTGCTCGAGGACGAGCGCCACCGCGGAATCGAGGTCTGCACGAGAAGCGGTCGGCCGCGTCAGCCGATGCTCAAGCCGCGCGGCATGTCGCGCGTGGGCGGTCATCGCGGGCAGGGATCCTCCGCTCCAGGACATCGAGGGGTGGGCACGCACTTCGGATCGCCGATTGTAGCAGCGCGTCAGGACGAGGCCGCTACCCCGTCATCGCCTTGATGGTGCGCAGGCGCACCATCATCGAATCCGCCGGCCTCGCCCACCCGCTCGGCCGCCCAGCCGCGAGCGAGACCCAACAGACGCTCGCGCCGGTTCTGGGCTGGGTCCTCCAGGACCGCCTCCAGGAGACGGTCGAGGAGACGTCCGATCAAACGACCCGGCGGGATGCCGAGCTCGCTGACAAGATCGTGACCGCTTACCGCGAGGTGGCGGGCCTCCAGCGGATCACCGGCAATCGCCGCGCGGCAGCGCTCGCCCAGCTCCGCGGTCCCGCCGTGGGCAGGCTCGCGAGCACCGGACGCCACATTGTCCGCGGCGCGCAGCGCGAACAGGTCGTCGAGCAGGTCGACCCCGACGCGGCGCACGAAGCGGCGCACCGCGGCATCGGACCACTCCGGGGTGTACGCGAACATGTGCTGCCGGATCAGACGCGCCACGCGAGCGGTGGCCGCGCGGGGAACCCGCAGCCGCCGCAGCACCGCCTCGGCGAGGTCTGCCCCGGCCGACTCGTGCCCGATGAAGTGGCCGTCGGCGAGCGTGGTTGCCTTCCCCAGATCGTGCAGCAGACCGGCGAGGCGAAGGACCGGATCCTCCGGAGAGAGCGCATCCGCTGCTCGCAGCGAGTGATCGAGGGCATCGCCCGCGAGCGCCTTGCTCTGGGGCACGCCGCGCAGGGCGGCGAGCTCGGGGAGCAGGACCTGCAGGAGGCCGAGTCGCTCCATCGTCAGGAGCGCGGACGACGGCGGCTCGGCTCCGCCCAGGACGCGCAGCAGCTCATCGCGCACCCGCTCGCCGGAGAGGCTCGCCGCCGAGGGCGCGGCGCGGCGGATGGCGGCATCGGTGGATGGGTCGATCTCCAGGTTGAATCTCGCCGCGAAGCGCACCGCGCGGACGAGTCGCAGCGCGTCTTCGGTGAAACGGGCATCGGCATTCCCGACAGCGCGCAGGACGCCGGCCTCGAGGTCCGCGGCGCCACCGAACGGATCCACCAGCCGACCGCTGCCGCCGCCAAGGTCATCGGGGAGCCAGGCCATGGCATTGATGGTGAAGTCGCGTCGTGCAAGGTCGTCGATCAGGGAGCGTCCCCAGCGGACCTCGTCGGGTCGTCGGCGGTCACGATACCCGCCCTCGACCCGGTACGTGGTGACCTCGATCCCGGCCTCCGCCCCGCCAGGACCGGTCCCCGGATCGGTCGGGCGCACGGTGACCGTGCCGAAGCGATTGTCCCAGGTGGCGCCGGGGAAGCGCGCCGCCACGGCCTCGGGGGGAGCGGAGGTGGCGACGTCCCAGTCGAGCGGGCGCTCGCCCCGGAGCAGGTCGCGCACGCAGCCGCCGACCAGCGCCGCCTCGTCGCCGCCGGCGATCAGGCCGGAAAGGACGGCCGACACGGGGCCCGGCAGACTGATCTCCAGGGCATCGCCGTCGTGCATTGGCATGCTCGCGCCGGCGGCGCTACGCGCGCTGCGGCGGGGCGTCATCCATGAACAGGAAGGTGCGCCACGCGTCGTTGCGCTCGTCCGCAAGGTAGGTGCCGTACAGGTAGCGTGCGTCGGCCCGTGGGGCGCGCGGTGCGCGCAGGAGCGACATGCGTGACTCGGCGAGCGTCTTGCTCCCCTTGCGGTGGTTGCAGGCGCGGCATGCCGCGACCAGGTTCTCCCACTCATGCCGCCCGCCCCGGTGGCGCGGCATGACGTGGTCGATGGTCAGGTCGCGGCTGTGCGTTCCGCAGTACTGGCAGATGTGCCCGTCGCGGGCGAAGACCTCGCGGCGACTCAGCTTGACCTTCGGGCGGGGTCGGCGAACCAGGTAGACCAGGCGGATGACCGATGGTGCCGGGATCGCCAGGGTCGGTGTGTGGATCACCTGGTGATTTCGCGCGATCAGCTCTGCCTTGTCCGCACCGAGCAGGTTGAAAGCGCGCCTGATGTCACAGACGTTGAGCGGCTCGTAATTCTGGTTGAGGACAAGTACCGCCGCGTTGAGCAATCCGCGCCTCCGTGGTGGCGAATGATAGCAACGCCCGGCCACCTGCCCCCGCGTGCGGGTCAAGGCGAGGCCGCGAGTACAATGGATGGCCGGATGCGGCTCGCGGAGTCGCGCCGCTCCACACACGAATTCGCATCGCAGAGGCTGCATTGGCCACCATCGAGACAAGTACCTGGACGACGAAGGTTGGGTTGGCCCGCATGCTGTCGGGCGGCGTGATCATGGACGTGGTGACCGCTGACCAGGCGAAGCTCGCCCAGGAGGCAGGCGCGGTCGCCGTCATGGCCCTCGAGCGCGTCCCGTCCGACATCCGCAAGTTCGGCGGCGTCGCCCGGATGAGCGACCCGAAGCTGATCGAGGAGATCAAGGCCGCCGTCAGCATCCCGGTGATGGCCAAGTGCCGCATCGGTCATATCGCCGAGGCGCAGATCCTCCAGCAGCTGGAGGTCGACTTCATCGACGAATCCGAGGTCCTGACACCGGCCGACGAAGAGCACCACATCGACAAGCACGAGTTCCGTGTGCCGTTCGTGTGCGGCTGTCGCGACCTGGGCGAGGCGCTGCGACGGATCGGCGAGGGGGCGGCCTTGATCCGGACCAAGGGCGAGGCGGGGACCGGCAACATCGTCGAGGCGGTCCGCCACATGCGAGCCGTGACGCGCGGGATCCGCGAGTTGGCGGGGATGCGCGACGACGAGCTGTACGCGGCGGCCAAGGAGCTCCGCGCGCCGCTCGATATCGTGCGGCAGACCGCCACCCTCGGTGAGTTGCCGGTTCCGAACTTCTCTGCCGGTGGGGTCGCCACCCCGGCCGATGCAAGCCTCATGCGACAGCTGGGCGCTCAGTCGGTCTTCGTGGGCAGCGGCATCTTCAAGAGCGAGCATCCGGAGCGCGTCGCCCGGGCGATCGTGATGGCCACCGCCCATTGGGACAACGCCGAGATCCTCGCCGAGGTGAGCACCGGACTCGGTGAGCCGATGCACGGGCTTGAGCTCTCCGAGATCCCGGCGGAGGAACGCCTGGCCCTCCGCGGCTGGTAGGCGAGACGACGGGACCGATGGCGCAGCCTGCGCCGATGGCAGCACCCTCCCCCATCGACCGCGCGCCCCGCAGCCGCGTCGGCATCCTTGCGCTGCAGGGCGACGTGCGCGAGCACGCCGATGCGATCCGCGAGATCGGCGGTGAGCCGGTCTCCGTGCGACTGCCGCGCGACCTGGTGGGCCTCGACGCGCTGATCCTGCCCGGCGGCGAATCGACCACCATGCGAAACCTGATCGACCGATACGGCCTGCGAGAGCCGATTCGGGCCTTCGCCGACGGCGGGGCACCGATCCTCGGCACCTGTGCAGGCATGATCCTGCTGGCCGCGCGCATCGCCAACGGCGATGAGCCGGTCCTGGGCCTCCTCGACGTGACCGTCCGACGCAACGCCTATGGGCGGCAGCTCGACTCCTTTGAGGCCGACCTCTCGGTACCGGCGCTCGGGGCGGAACCGCTCCACGGTGTGTTCATCCGCGCGCCGGTCGTGAGCGAACTGGGTGGCGGGGTGGAGGTGCTCGCCCGAGACGCAGATGAGCGGCCGATCGCCGTGCGGCAGGGCAACATCCTGGCCACCGCCTTTCACCCGGAGCTGACCTCGGACCGACGCGTGCACCGTCTGCTGCTGGAGATGATCGGCCAGTGACCACCGATGCCGGCTTCATCCGGCCCGCTCGCCTCGCAGACCGCCAGGCCCTCGCGGCACTGTCCCGGCGCGTGCATCTGTCGGAGGAGTCGCATCGGCGGTCGCTCGGGGTCCCGACGCCGCCCGAGACGCTCACCCGCATCAGCCTGGCCGATCTCGTTCGGTCGTGGCTGCCGCTGCGATCACCGTCTGTCCATCTCGTCGCGGAGTTGGACGGCAAGCTGGTCGGCTCATGCCGAGCGATCGAGGAGCCACACCGCGACGACTGGGTGATCACCGAGCTCGACGCCGCAGACGCCCCGATGGCTGCCGAGGTGCGCTTCGCGCTCCTGCAGGCGGTCGTCGAGGAGGGCACGAAGCACAATGTCGCGCGATTCCATGCGGCGTGCTCCGACGCTCCCGAGAACCTGACCCTCTTCCAGCAGATCGGCTTTGCGGCCTACGCGGCAGAGGAGATCTTCTACCGCCCTCCGGATGGGGAGCGTGGGGGACGCTCGTGGCTGCGGACCATTTTGCCCAGCGGGACGCCCGGCGCCGCCTCCGGGGGTTCAGCGCAACCGTCGCTGCAGGCGATCGGTCCGGCCGACGCCTGGCACCTCTTCGACCTGTGGACGCACGCCACGCCGCCGGCCGTTGCCCGCACTGAGGACTACAGCGCGGCCGACTGGGAGCCGGTCGGCCATGAAGGAGTGGTGCCGCGCAGCAGCCTCAACCCGCTCCTGCACTTCAGCTCGGTGAACGCCTGGGCCGTCCACGAGGGGCAGCGGCTCAGCGCCTTCGCTCAGCACGGCGCGAGCCGGGAGGGACCACACTACCTGCGCTTCCTGATCCGCGACGGCGCTGACGGCGGCGGCTTCCTCAACGCGGTGCTGTCCGCGCTCGGTGGCGAGGCAGCGGCTGCGGGCATCATCGCTCCGGCGCGAACATACGAGTCGGCGGGCCTCGCGGCGGCAGACTCCGCAGGGTTCGAACCGATCGGCGAGGTGACGATGCTCGTACGGGAGGTCCGGGCCCCGGTCCGCCAACCGGCCATGGTGCCGGCGATCTGAGAGTCAGGATGAGAAGGCAGCCGACCAGCGTGACCCGACAAGCGACGACCGACGACCTCGACGCCCTCCTGGCGGCACTCCCGCCGGAGATCGTCGCGCGCCTGAGCGCCTTTGCGAACCGTGCCGACCTGCTCGAGGTGGTGCTCGACCTCGGACGTCGTCCGGAGGCGCGCTTCACCCACAGCGAAGAGGTTCTCCTGGACCGGGAGATCGTCGATGCCGACATCGCGCACGTGATCGATCACATCGGCGCATTCGGCGACGACAACCGCGCCGGAATCGAGCGCACGCTGCACCGGATCAGCGCCATCCGGAATCGGGCCGGCAAGGTGGTCGGTCTCACCTGCCGTATCGGACGCGCCGTCTTCGGCACGATCGACATCATCCGCGACATCGTCGAGGGCGGACAGAGCGTGCTGCTGCTGGGACGCCCCGGCGTCGGGAAGACGACCATGCTGCGCGAGGTGGCCCGCGTCCTGGCCGACGACCTCGGCAAGCGCGTGATCGTGGTGGACACCAGCAACGAGATCGCCGGCGACGGTGACATTCCGCACCCAGGCATCGGGGACGCGCGCCGGATGCAGGTGCGGACACCCACCGAGCAGCACGCGGTGATGATCGAGGCGGTCGAGAACCACATGCCCGAGGTGATCGTCATCGACGAGATCGGGACCGAGCTGGAGGCGGTCGCCGCGCGGACGATCGCCGAGCGCGGCGTGCAGCTGGTCGGCACGGCGCACGGCAACACGCTCGACAACCTGATGCTCAACCCGACCCTGTCGGACCTGATCGGCGGGATCCACTCGGTCACCCTGGGCGACGAGGAGGCCCGTCGCCGCGGCACCCAGAAGACGGTCCTCGAGCGCAAGGCGCCGCCCACCTTCGACGTCGTGGTCGAGATCGTCGACCGCGACAGCGTGATCGTGCATCGCAACGTGGCCGAGACGATCGACGCCATCCTGCGCGGGCACATGGTCCCGCCGGAATCTCGCTGGCGCGAGGATGGAGAGGTGCGGGCCGCAATCAAGTACGACTACGCCCTGATCGAGACATCGTCCGGCAACCCGGCATTCGCCCCGCTCGAGCCGACCGGCAGTTTCGGCGCGTTCGGACGCGGACGCGGAGCGGCGAGGAGCGGCGGGACGATGGGCCTTCGACCGCTGCCCGGTCGCGGCGGCACGCGTGAAGCCGGACGGGGCGGACGCATTCTGCCCGGCGAGCGGTTCGCGGGCGACCAGCCGGATTCGGCCGGGGAGCGCTTCGAGGCGGCCGAGGCCTCGGACCCGCGTCGCCAGCTCGAGCAGAGCCTTCGTGACTCGACACGGGCACCGGAGCGTGCCAGCCGGCAGGACGCGCCTCACGCGGGACGTGGCCGGTCCCATCGGCCGCTCAACCTGCTCGGCTTCGGTGTCAGCCGCAAGCGGCTGGAGCAGGCGGTCCGTGAGCTGGGGGTGCCGGTCACCGTCGGACGCGAACTCGACGAAGCCGATGCGGTCGTCACCCTTCGCAACTACTACCGCCGGAAGCCGAGCGCGCTTCGGGACGCCGAGGCCGGAGGGATCCCGATCTATGTCCTGAAGACGAATACCGCGGTGCAGATGGAGAACCTGCTGGCGAGCCTCTTCGACCTCGAGGCCGACCCATCGGAGGCGGCGCTGCGGGAGACGGCCGAGGCGATCGGCCTGGTGCAGTCGAGCGGTTCGCCGATGGAGCTCGCCCCGCAGAACGCCTACATCCGGCGGCTGCAGCACCAGATGGCGGAACGCAACAGCCTCATGTCACGGTCCCGTGGATCGGAGCCGAACCGGCGCGTCGAGCTGCTCCCCGAGGAGGGGCGTGCGTGGCGCTGAGCCGGTGAGCGGCGTAACCCCGCGCGGCCGCTTCATCACGCTGGAGGGTCCCGACGGCAGCGGCAAGACGACCGCCGCACGGCACCTGGCGGAGTGGCTCCGCACCCGCGGCGAGTCGGTCGTGCTGACCGGTGAGCCGGGTGGCACCCCGGTCGGGGAGGAGGTGCGGCGCCTGCTGCTTCATCTCCGCGACGTCTCCGACGACCTTGACCCGCGGGCCGATGCGCTCCTCTTCGCAGCTGCGCGCGCCCAGCACACGGCACGTCTGATCCTGCCCGCTCTCGAGCGGGGCGAGCACGTGGTCTGCGCCC
>JAOUHE010000103.1 GCA_029865285.1 Chloroflexota bacterium | reverse complement strand
TGCCCCTGCTCATCCCGGCGCTGGTCGCCGGCTCGATCTTCACCTTCTCGCTCAGCCTGGGGGATTACATCGTTCCCGACCTCGTCGCGGATGCGAAATTCATCGGCAACGTCATCTACGACAACTCGTCCCTGGGCAACTTCCCGGTCGCCGCGGCGTACGCGATGCTGCCGATCGTGATCATGGTCAGCTACCTGCTGATCGCTCGGCGCCTCGGCGCCTTCGAGTCGCTGTGAGGCACGATCAACATGGTTGAGGCACCTTGGATTCGTGTCGCCCTGCGGGTGGCCTCGGCGCTGGTCATCGGTTTTCTATACCTGCCGCTCGTGATCCTGGCGATCGGCGCGTTCAGCGACAGCCGCCTCATGCAGTGGCCGCCGCCCGGGTTGACGTTCCACTGGTTCGGCGAGGCCGCGGCCAACCCCGCCATCCGCGACGCCCTCCTGAACTCGCTGCTGGCCGCGGCGACGGCTACCACCATCGCCCTCATCCTTGGGTCGCTTGCGGCCCTGGCGGTACAGCGCTACAACTTCTTCGGGCGCGACACCATCTCGTTCCTGCTGGTCCTGCCGATCGCACTGCCCGGCGTGATCACCGGCATTGCCCTGCAGACCACCTTCAAGACGATGGGCGCCAATCTGGGCCTCATGACCATCATCGTCGGCCACGCCACCTTCTGCGTCGTGGTGGCCTACAACAACGTCGTCGCACGCCTGCGGCGCCTGCCGCGTACGCCTGAAGAGGCATCGGCCGACCTTGGAGCCGACAGCTGGATGACCTTCCGGCGTGTCACGCTGCCGGGCATGAGAACCGCCCTCCTCTCGGGCGGGCTGCTGGCCTTCGCCCTCTCGTTCGACGAGATCATCGTCACGCTGTTCACAGCCGGCGCCGGCACGCAGACGATCCCGATCTGGATCTTCACCGCCATCCAGCGCCCGACCGAACTGCCGGTCGTCAATGTCGTGGCGCTGGTGCTGATCGTGGTCTCGATCGTGCCGGTCTGGCTCGCACAGCGCGTCGGAGGCGGCGGCGCCCCGGGGATCGGGCGCTGACGGAGACAGCACTCCCAGCAGGCCTCTCCCGTCTCGCCTGGGACCGCGATGAGCCGCCGTCCGCGTCGACCGTGGCCGTACGGCTCCGCGCCGAAGGGGTCGAGCCGCACGCTTGGTCGAACGGGCCGGGTGACCGCTACGGTGTACACAGCCACCCCTTCGCCAAGGTACTGATGTGCGCTGCCGGATCGATCACCTTTCTGATCGGTCCCGACGCCACGCCGATCGAGCTGCTACCGGGCGAGGGATTCGTCCTGCCGCCCGGGACGCCCCACGCAGCCGTTGTCGGAGCCAGCGGGTGCACCTGCCTGGAGGGGACCCGCTAGCCGGCGCCATCGGAACGCTCGGCAGCGAGGGCGGCGCGCTCGAAGGGGTTGTCGCGGTACCAGTCTCCACCGGCCCGCCAGGTCCGCAGGGCCGCGACCAGGTAGAGGAGCAGGAGGCCGGCGCCGTGGGAGCGCCACTGGCTGACGTGGGCAAGTTCATGGCGCAACTCGCGGTCGTTGAGCGGACGCCATGCCCAGACGTGGCTGCCGATGGTGATCGCCAGCCAGTCGGGCAGCAGGAGTGCTCCGACGGCTCGGAGTCGCGGGCGGACGTGGACCTGGCCGCGCGCCGGCCCGGTCACTCGCTGCCGGCGGGCCACGGACCAGGGCGCCCAGCCGGGCGACCCGCGCCATCGCGCTGGAGCTTGTGCGGACCACCGTCGGGCGGGTCGTAGCGCAGGCGCTCGACCGGATCCCCGCCGAGCAGATGCCGCGCGACGATCTCGCCGACGTCGGCCGGGGTGACGGCCGCGTACCAGGTCCCCTCCGGATAGACCACCACCATCGGTCCGTTGCCGCACTGGGAGAAACAGCCGGCGTGGTTGATGCGGACCGTGCCGGCGGCACCGGCATCCCGGACGGCCGCCTTCATGGCGGCGTGCACGCCCAGCCCGTCCCCGTCCACCGCGGGACACCAATCGCCCCTCGTGCAGACGAAGACGTGTCGTTCGTAGACGGTCATGACCGCGGAAGTACCCCACCCATCGGACCCAAAGTACCGGGGCTCGTGAGCCCACCGCAACCCTACTATCCGACCAGCAAGGGCGCGGTCCGCACCGAATCGGTCCACGCGCCAACCAACGGTACTCATCGCCAGCGAGGAATCCGCCAGCAATGATCAGCAACGAGGTCGGGAAGCTGCTCACCGCGACCGAGGTCGCCGAGATGCTGCACCTGCACGTCAACACGGTCAAGCGGCTGGGCGACCGCGGCGAGATCCCGTTCTTCCGGGTCTGCAAGCGCGGCGACCGACGCTTCCGCTACGACGACGTCCTGTCGTTCCTTCATCGACCCAAGTAGCCCATCCGGCGGCCCACTGATGGCCGCTCATTGATGCCGGTTCCGGCTCACGCCGGGACGGCCCCGTTCCCCGCCAGGGGGGCGCGCGACGACCGCCGAAGTGCCAGTCTTTCGGCGGTCGTTTCGTTGTCGGGTGATAATGCCGGGCCAATGGACACCGAACCGGGCCTGCGCCTGGCCGAAGGACAGCGACTCCTCGACACGAGCGATCCGGAGGGCGCACAGCGCCTGCTGATGCCGCTCACCGGCCACCCCGATCCCGAGATCGCCGGCCCCGCGTGGCTTGCCGTGGGCACGGCTCGCTATCGCCTTGACGACGAGCCTGGGGCCCTGGCGGCGTGGCGCGCAGCTGCCAATTCGAACGCGGCAATTGCGTGGCAGGGGTCGCGCGCCGCAGCAGAACAGCATGTTCGCGACGGGGATCTCGAGGCGGCCATCGGGGCGTATCGCGAGGCCGAACAGCGCGCTCCGGCGGGGGAGCGCGGGGCGATCGCCAACCGGATCGCCTGGCTGCTCAAGGAGACCGGCCACGACTTTGCCGCGCGGCGCCAGTTCAACAGGGCACGCGGTGCGTATGCCACCTATGCGGCGTGGGTCACCTGGGGGGTCATCGCCGTCAACCTGGCTGTCTACCTGCTCGACCTAGCTCTCGTCGGGTCGTCGGGTGGCTCACTGGTCGATCGCGGGCTCGTCTACGGCCCCGCGGTTGCGGCCGGCGAGTGGTGGCGCCTCATCACCAGCGCCTTCCTGCACCTGAGCCTGCTGCACATCGCCTTCAACATGTACGCGCTCTGGCTGTTCGGTCCGATCATCGAGCAGATGTACGGACACGTCGAATACGCCGTCGCCTACCTGCTCTGCGCGGTGGGCGGCAGCGTGCTGACCATCCTGCTCGAGCCGCAGTCGGCCGCTGCGGGGGCATCCGGCGCGATCTTCGGCCTGCTGGGCATGGCCTTCGTCGTCTCGCGTCGCCACCACGTGGTGATCGGTCCCCAGGCACGCGCCATCCTGTCGCAGGCCGGTGTCCTGCTGCTTATCAACCTGGTCATCACCTTCGCCTCGCCGCGGATCAGCTGGACCGGCCACCTCGGCGGCCTGCTGGTCGGCCTGGCGATCGGGTGGATCCTGGCCCCGACGCAGGTGGCGACGCTCGGTGGCATGTTCCGCGGACCCGACGGTGCCAGCCTGGCTACACCGATGCCGGTCACGGTTCGTGCGGCGGCCTACCTCGCCGTTGCGGCAGCCCTGGTGGTTGGCATCGGCGTGGCGATCGCGCGAATCGGCTGAGGGAGGGACCGATGTGCTATGACGATGACGCTCGTCCGCCACTGCCGCCGATCCGCGGCGCGGCGCTGGATGCCGGCGAAGTGATCCTGACCGCGTCCGATGGAACGCACGTGGCCGCGTACGCCGCCCAGGCAGCGCAGCCGAGCGGTGCGGGGATGGTGGTTCTGCCCGACGTTCGCGGTTTGCACCCCTTCTACGAGGAGCTGGCCCTGCGGTTTGCCGAAGCGGGGATCGATGCCTGCGCGATCGACTACTTCAGTCGCACTGCGGGCACCGGGCGACGGGACGCCGGGTTCGACTACCAGACGCACGTTCCGCTGACCCAGCCCGCCACACTCGGCGCCGACGTTGCAGCCGCGGCGGCGTACCTGCGGTCCCCCGCGGGCGGCGCGGTGACGCGCGTCTACTCGATCGGCTTCTGCATGGGTGGCCGGCTCAGCTTCCTGCAGGCGGCGAGTTCGATCGGGTTCGACGGCGTGATCGGCTTCTATGGCTGGCCCGTCGGGCGCAGCGGCGCGGGACTTGCCGCGCCGGTCGATGAGGCAAGCCGCTTTGCCTGCCCGGTGCTTGCCCTCTGGGGCGGGGCCGACAACGGCATCGGACCCGATGCGGTCCGGGCATTCGACGCCGCCCTGGACGCTGCCGGTGTCGCGCATCGGTCCATCACCTATCCGGATGCGCCGCACTCATTCTTCGATCGGCAAGCGGTCGAGCACGCGGCCGCATCCGAGGATGCCTGGCGCGAGATCCTGGAGTTCACCGGCCCCCGGCCGGTCTAGCGTGCAGGGTCAGACGCCCGGCAGCGGCTCGCTGCCCGTCATGGCCGCCGCGGAGGCCGGGCGCATCGGGCGCATGTAGAGGAAGAGCACTGCCCCGAGGTAGCCGATCCAGGCAAGCAGCGTGGTCCACTCGGGCGTGGCGGTGTAGCCGAAGATGGCGCGCAGCATCTGGCCGAGCAGGCTGCCGCCGTCGGTCGCGTGCGGCAGCACCGCGCTGATGTCGAACGCCGTGGCGGTCCCGAAGCCGATCAACCCTGCCTCGATGAACTCATGCATGGCGTGGCTCACCAGCCCGGCGGCGATAAAGACGAGCCCGATCCCGGTCCACCGGAAGAAGGTCGCCAGGTTCAAAACGCGGGCGCCGCGGTAGAAGCCGTAGCCGAGGATCACGGCGAGGGCGAGACCGAGCAGCGCGCCGACGAGCGTGCTCAATGCGCCGGACTCGGCCTCGCGCGCGGCGGTCATCTGGCCGAGCAGGAAGAGGCTCGTCTCGACGCCTTCGCGGATCACTGCGGTGAAGGCCAGCACTGACAGGCCCCACAGGCTCCCCTCGGTGAGCGCGCGATCGATGCCGCTGTGCAGCTCGCCGCGGATGTTGGCGGAGGTTCGGCGCATCCAGAACAGCATCCAGGTCACCACGGCCGCGGCGAGGAGCATGGCGCTCCCTTCGAAGTACTGCTCCGCGGGCTCCGTCAGGCCGCCGATGGTCTGGAACAGGACGGCACCGACCGCGATGCTCAGCGCAATGGCGACTCCGGATCCGAACCAGATCCGCCCAAAGTGCCGGGCATTCCCGGTCCGTGCCAGGTAGGCCAGGATGATGCTCACGATGAGCGCGGCCTCGACCCCTTCACGCACGCCGGTGAGCAGGCCGGTGGTCAGAAAGCCGACTTCCAAGGGTGCCCTCCGCGGCAGATCCAGGTCTCGTGCCGGCGATGCCGGGCAGCTCGGAGCCTAGCCGAGGCCCGAGGCTCCGTCAACTGAAACCCTACTGGTGGAGTCGGGATTCACCCGCGACCGATTCACGGCTCTTCGGAGGCCCCTCACTCGGGCTAGAATCGTGGCATCCCAATTCGATTCTCAGCGGAGTCCGCATGATCGACGTTGCCCTGACCGATGCCCAGCGCGAGACGCAGCGCACCGCGCGCGCCTTCGCCGAGCGCGAGATCCTGCCGCGCATCCACGAGCTCGATTCCACCTCGACCTACGATCGCTCCCTCTACGAGAAGATGGGGGCCGAGGGCTTCCTGGGCCTGCCGATCCCCGAGCGGTACGGTGGTGCGGGGATGGACTACATCGCCTTCGCGCTCCTGTGTGAGGAGATGGAACGAGCCGATACCGCCTTCCGGGTGGTCCTTTCTGTGCACACCGGTCTCAACTCACTGACGCTGCTGCAGTGGGCGAACGAGGATCAGAAGCAGCGCTACCTCGTGCCGCAGGCGCGCGGCGAGAAGCTGGCGAGCTTCGGCCTCACTGAGCCCGGTGTCGGCAGCGATGCGGCCAACCTGACGACCACCGCGCGGCGCGACGGGGACCGCTACCTGCTCAACGGCAGCAAGATCTGGATCAGCCTGGCCGATACGGCCGACAGCTTTCTCGTCTTCGCCACCGTGGACAAGGCGGCCGGCTACAAGGGCATCACCGCCTTCATTGTTGAGCGCGGCTTCCCCGGATTCAGCACCGACTCGCTCCATGGCAAGCTCGGCGTGCGCGCCGGCAACACCGGGA
>JAOUHE010000102.1 GCA_029865285.1 Chloroflexota bacterium | reverse complement strand
AAAGGAGACGGCCACGCTCGACGGGACCCGCAACCGTGAGCAGTGCGGGGTCCGCAAGACCGAGGCCGTCGAAGTTGGTCTGCTCCCCGAGGTATCCGATCGGGGTTCGGTCATAGCCCTCCGGGTGGACGTTAGCGTGTGTCTCGGGACTGCGGGCGATGACCCCCACGACCAGCCCGAAGCCCAGGCCGCTGATCGCAGCCACGAGCACCACCGGCAGGAAGAAGCGGTTCACCGCGGTCCATCACCTTCGGGCAAGAGGGCTGCATCACCCGCACGGGCAATCGACACGAGACGGAAGGACACGCTCAGCAGGATCAGCCACACGCCGCCGAGCACCGCCATCAGAAGACCGGGGTTGATCCCGGGGATGTCGGGGCCACCGGCGGACTGGTACAGCTGGGCACCACCAGCCACCTCGAAGGTGGCAACAACCTCCTCGGCCTTCTCCGCGCCGGGTGCCAGGTACTCAATCCGCACGTCGTGGACGCCTGCAGATCGCGGCTCGTACAGGAGCGTGGCAATGCCGGCATCGTCGGTCACCGCCCGCCCGATCTCCGCTTCGCCCTCCACCCCGGCGAAGGCCATGTGCAGGTAATAGACCACCGTCGTCCCGGACAGCGCAGCGCCGTCGGGCGTGTGGATGTCGATAGCCAGCGGCACGATGTCGCCGACCACGCCAGTGCTCGGAACCGACGTGCGCACCACGACGTGCGACGCAAGTGCCGTGGCCGCGAGGGCAGCCGTCATCGCTGCAACCGACACGAGAACCAGGGCAGTTCGGGCGGCCTGCCGGAATGTTGCGTTCATGAGTACGTTCCTCCACTTGGTGCTGGCATCTCCGGAACCGCGGGAGGGGTGAGCTCGATCGCTGAGACGGTCGCCTCGTGGTCCTCGGCAACCTCCCAGACCGCGATGATCGGAAAGATCTTGGTGAACAGGGTGATCAACAGCGCAAAAAGCGCGAGACCGCCGGCCAGGATCGACCATTCGACCCAGGTGGGGGCGTAGTCGGCCGGCGTGTACGGCATGAGCGGAACCCGCAGGCCAGAGACGACGATGACGTACCGCTCGATCCACATCGCGATGGTCACGAGGACTGCTGCCACGACGACGCCAAGCGTATTTCGCGTGGCAGGCACAAGGGCGATCACGATCGGACCGAAAAGGCCACCGATCAGGTAGAACCAGAAGAGCGGTGCGAAGTCGTTGAGGAAGAGCTGGCGCAGGTGGAACTCGGCCCCCTCCTCCAGCTTGTAGCCGTGAATCAGGAGCTCGCTGATGTTGGCGTAGATCATGATCGCTGCAAACGCCGCGAGCAGGTAGCCCAGGTACAGGAACTGCTTCTCGGTGACGTATTCGTGCAGCCTGTAGGTGCGCCGCAGGATCGCCATCACGATGATCAGGATGGCGATCCCCGAGAAGATCGCCCCCGCGACGAAGAAGGCGCCGAAGAGCGCGCTGTTCCACGGCACCCGCAGCGTCATCGCAAAGATCCATGAGACGACGGTGTGGACCGATACGGCGATCGGCATGATCAGGATCATCAGGACTCCGATGGCGGCCGCCAGGGAGCGACGCTGGGAGGAATTGCCGTTCCACCCGATCGCCAGAGTCCGGTACAGCCACGTTCGCCAGCGTGACGTCCGGCCCGCGAGCCGGTCGCGGAAGAGCGCGAGGTCAGGGATCATCGGGACGAACAGGTAGACGATGCTGCCAGTCAGGTAGGTCGTTATGGCCAGGACGTCCCAGATGATCGGTGACTGCCATCTTCCGTAGATGAACACGAACAGAACCCGGTCGGGGCGACCAAGGTCGATGATCACGAAGGAGGCGCCGCAGATGAGCGCCACGACGGTGATGAATTCGGCGATCCGCGTCACGGGCGTCCGCCAGCGCGCCTGCGAGACACGGAGGATGGCCGAGATGAGTGTGCCGGCATGGCTGATGCCGATGAAGAAGACGAAGGTGGCGATGTAGAGACCCCAGGAGATCCGGTCGCGCATGCCGGTGACGACAAGGCCGTCGCGCAACTGGACGGTGTACGCGTAGATGCCCCAGGCGACGACGGCGACCTCGGCGGCGACCAGCGCCCAGAAGCGCGCCGTGGTCCGCCTGACAGGAGCGAGTGCCGTCTCCTCGAGCCGGTCCTGCCACACGCTCACCGATGCCATGTCACCGCCCCGTCGACGATCTCGGTCCATGGCCACTCGGTCTCGGCACGGCCGGGACTGAAGGCGTCTCGCCCCACCGCCTCACCGTGGCCGGCGATGTAGTAGACGCGCGGCTTGGTACCGAGTTCCTCTCGCTGGCGGAAGGCATCGTTCTCCGACAGGAACCGCGATGCCGACACGACCACCTTCCCATTCGTGGCAATGTCCTCCTCCAGGTCGCCGTAGTAGATCGCATCGTTCGGGCAACCCTGGACGCAGTAGGGAAGCGTCCCCGCACGTACCATGTCGGGGCAGAAGTCGCACTTCATGACCGTCCCCTTGCGCGCCGGGACCTGGTGCTCGGGCGAGTAGTCGGCCAGTCGAGCCTCCGGTGGAGTCGGCGGCTCACCCCAGTTGAAGAACCGCCGGTCGTACGGGCAGGCAGCCATGCAGATCCGGCAGCCGATGCAGCGGTCCTGGTCGATCAGGACCGTCCCCTCCGGCGTCGAGAATGTGGCACCGACCGGACAGACGTTGTTGCAGGGCGGGTTCTGGCACTGCTGACAGGGAGTGGGAACGAAGCGGGTGCCCCCACCGGCGAGCTCCTGCTCGTAGACCTCGATCCACTCCATCGGCTCGGGTGCCAAGTGGCCCTGGATGCATGCAGCCGTGCAGCGCGGGGGGCCGCCGACCGATTGGCACCCGTCGCACGAGCGGAGGTCGATGATCATGGTCCATTGGCGGATCCGCCCGTCGCGCGTGGTCGCCGGCTTGCGGGGCCCGCCGACCGGTTCGAGTGGCCGACCAGATCCGGCGGTGCGAAGCAGCTCGGGCAGTACTGGCATCGGTGCGACCGCCAGCGCGCCGAGCCCCAGCATGCGAAGCAGTCGGCGACGGGGGATGGTCGCGGCCCACGGTTTGGGCGACGACTCGGGCGTGGCAGCCTGCTCGGGCGGCACGATCTGCCCTAGCGGCATTTCGTCCGCGCGGTCTTCGGTAGGTCGATCGATTGGCCGATCCATCTCTGGCCATCATTCAGCCTGGCCGTCCGGAGCGCATCAGCCAAACAGATGAGACGCTGCCCCGCCCGACACTAGGGTCTTTCGTGATCGTGCGGCCGCGAGCGGCGCCGGATCAGGCGGAGCCGGAGCTTTGCGGGTCCGGCTCGGGCGTCTCCTGCAGGACGCCCATGCGCAATGCATAGCGCATCAGCTCGGCGCGGCTGTGGAGGTCGAGCTTGTCGATGATGTGGCTGCGGTGGGTCTGGACGGTGTTGATGCTGAGAGAAAGGCGCGTGGCAATCTCCTGGTTGGTCTGCCCGGTGCCGATCATGGACAGGATCTCGCGCTCGCGGCGGGTCAGCTTCGAATAGGTCGATCGTTCTGCCCCGCTGCTCACGCGGTGCAGGTAGTCCTCGACCAGCAGCCTCGCGAGCGGCGGATAGAGGAAGACGCCTCCCTCGTGCACCGCCCGAACCGCCATGACCAGCGCGCTGGATGCGGTGTCCTTGACGAGAAAGCCGTGCGCGCCGGCTTCGAGGGCACGGTAGAAATAGTCGACCGAGTCATGGACGGTGAGGACCAGGACGCGAATGGAGGGATTGGCTCCGACGATGCGACGCGTCGCGGCCAACCCATCCAGTTCGGGCATGCCGATGTCCATCAGCACCACGTCGGGCCGCTCGCGGAGTGCGCCGTCGACCGCCTCGCGACCGGTGGACGCCTCCCCGATGACCGTGAAGTCCTCATGACCCTGCAGGAGCGCGCGAATCCCCTCGCGTACGAGCGTGTGGTTCTCCGCGATAAGGATCCTGATCGGCGGCATGGCGCTATCGACTACCCGAGGGGCATCCGGACGAGGATCGAGGTCCCCGCCCCCGGTCGGGACTCGATCTCGACGTCGCCGCCAAAGAGCTCGGCGCGCTCACGCATCCCGAGCAGGCCGAGGCCACGGCCGCTCTCCTGCGGCTGGCGGAGGCTCGCGGGATCGAAGCCGCTGCCATCGTCCTCCACCCGGGCGTGTATCTGGTTGCGCTCGAAGTCAAGGCTCACCCGCACATTCGCGGCCGCAGAATGCTGCGCCGCATTGCTGACGGCTTCCTGGATGATCCGGAAGATCGCCGTTGCGGCAGGGCCGCGGGCCCGCCGTTCGTCGCCGCTCGTCGCCAGCGACAGCTTGATCCCGCCGGGCCGCAGCCGTTCTTCCGCGTACGACCGTATCGCCGATGCGAGTCCCAGGTCGTCGAGCGCGCTCGGCCGGAGATCGACGATGGCCTTTCGTATCTCTGTCAGCGCCATCTCAAGCTGCGAACGACTCCGCGCCAGGCTGGCACGGGCCGCCTGCGGATCGGCCACGATGGCACCTTCGGCGGCGCTCAGGCTCATCAGCACTGCAGTCAGCGTCTGTGCAGAGTCGTCGTGCAGGTCACGGGCCAGCCGTTTCCGCTCTTCCTCCTGGGCGGAGATCGTCTTGGCCAGGAGCTGGCGCCGAATCCGGTTCAGCGCGTGGAGCTCACGGTTCCGCTCATCTGCCTCACGAGCGCGGAGCTCCACCCGATGCTCCAGCTCCTCGGCCCAGCGGGTGCTCTCCTCGAGCGAGGTCCTCAGCTTGACGCGCATCTCGTCGAATCGGCTGGCGAGCTCCCCGATCTCGTCGCCGCGGGAGACCGCAATCGGATGGTCGAGGTCACCGGAGGCCATGCGCGCGGCATCGCCGGTGAGGCGCCGGATCGGCCGCACCACCGAGGTGGCATGCAGCCAGGCGGCAACGGACGCCGCCAGCAGTGCGCCGATCCCGTACACGAGCATGATCCGCTGCATCTCCTGCGGGAGCACGAGCGCGGCATCTTCGGTCTGCTCGACGACGAAGCCGCCCGGACGGAGGCGAAACGGGTAATAGGCGACGACATGATCCGGTCCGTTCGCCTCGTGGTGAATCGCCGTCCCAGGTCTCCCCTCCGCGATCATTGGTGCGAGGACCCGGACATGCTCGTCTGCGTGGAAGTCTTCCTCTCCTCCGGAGTGGAAGACGATGTAGCCGTCCGCATCGACGATCTCGGAGCCGAGTGAGGCCTCGCCCTCTGGCAGCGACAGCAGGCTCACATCGGCATGCGAGACCCGCAGCTCGCCCGCAAGAAAGCCGGCCGCGGCATCCTGGCGATCGAGCGGCGTGACGAGGATGGCTATGAGGTCATCTGAAGCTGGTCCGCGCGCCGGGACCAAGATGGTCGTCTGGAGGCGACCGAGAGCATCGCGGACGGTGGCGTCGTCGCCGAAGGCCCATCTGGCATCTTCGGTCGGCTGCGGGACCTCCCACAAGAGGGCGCCATCCGGACCGAAGCGCGCAATCCGCTCGAATTCGGCAAGCAGGTCGTACACCTGCGCGACCTGCCCCTGCTGCTGCTCGCTCGCCCAGGTTGCGGCAAAGGCAGCTGTCTGCTCGAACTGCTGCGCAGTATGGTCAATGAGGTCGTCGACCGCCTCAGCGCTGATCTGCGCCAGGTGGAGGCGCTCCTCGAGCGCGAACGTTGTGCTCAGACTGATGGCCCGGAGGGCCAGCAGACCGAACACGGTGACCAGCACGGCAAGCCCGGCGAAGACGCCGGCAGCGATCCTTGTACGGAGACTCAACTGTCCGTAACGACGCATCAGACGGCTCCTCCCGTCCCGTGCTCCCCTCGCGGCGGGGGCAGACGCCGACAGTGTGCGCGGTCAGGGGCGCCGTTGAACGACGAAATTCGCGGTAGCGGTCGCCGCCCCGAAGTTACGGCGCTGGCCAGCGCTGGAGGACAATCACTGCATCGGCGGGGTCCATGCGATAGCCGCGGACATCGGCATCCCAGGTGATCAGGTCCCGGTGGGCGACGCGGCGCATCACTTTGTTCGGACCCGCCCCGATGCCCGCGAGGGCAGGTACCCGTCTGCTTCCCGTAGAAGGCGGCGAGGTCGGCATCGAGCGCGAGGGCGGCATTGCGGGTTGATAGTTCCGCGACCTCGCGCAGCAGTCGGCGGCTGTCAGCCCCCTGAATGGCATTGAGCGCCTCTCCCAGCTGCATGGGCCG
>JAOUHE010000265.1 GCA_029865285.1 Chloroflexota bacterium | reverse complement strand
CGCCCCACATGGAGGATCCCCGAAGGTGAATCGCCCCCGCACCCTGGTCGTCGCCGGCCTGGTCGCCATCATCCTGGCCGCCTGTGGCTCGTCGTCGGCAAGCCCATCGGCGAGCCAGGCCGCGTCCGTGGCTCCCTCGGAATCCGCCGCGGAGTCCCCCGACATCGGCCTTCCGTCCTTCAGCGCCGGCGTCGTCGCCGAGCTCGAGGCGCTGATCCCCGACGAGATCGGCGGGGCGACCATGCAGAAGGCGAGCATGCGCGGCGACCAGTTCCTCACCTCCGGCCAGGAGGACCCGACGACAGCCAAGTTCCTGACGGACCTGGGCGTCTCGCCGAACGACGTCTCGATCGCCTTTGGCTTCGGCTTTGGGGCCGACTTCACGAGCGGTGCGGCGATGTTCGTCTTCCGCGCCGAGGGGGCGAGCGAGGATCGGCTGCTGCGGGTCTTCAAGGATTCCATGGACGAGGACCGCGACGTCCCGCTGGAGTGGACGACGGTAACCGTCGCCGGGCACCAGGTCGAGAGCGCGACCGACGCCGAGGCCGATGGCCAGGCCATGTTCCTGTACGCCAGGGGCGAGCTGCTCTACTTCGTCAGCACAACCGACCCCGCCGCCGCCGAAGAGGTGATCGCCGGGCTCCCGTAGCCCGCCCGTGGGTGATCGGACCGATCGCGCGGCCGCCATCTTCCTGAACGAGGGGGCGAGTTCCGCGCGGACGAACCGCGTCCAGGCGGCCGTCGCGTTGACCCGGCGGGCGCTGGACGCCGACCTGCACATCCTCGACTCCAGCTCCCCCGACGAACTGCGAGCCTGGCTCGCGGAGCGGATCCCCGGATACACGACCGCGGTCGTCGTCGGCGGCGACGGCACGCTCGGGCTGGCGTACAACGTGGCCGCACCCCTGCCCGAGGGTCAGCGCCCCGTCCTCGGCTACATCCCCGCCGGGTTCGGCAATGCCACCGCGCACCTGCTCAACCTGCCGCGCCATCCCGCGGCGCTGGCCGGGCTGCTGGCTCGTGGTGCGTCGCGCCCGGTCGACCTGGTCTCGGTCGACGGCCGGCTGGCGCTCTTCGCCGGGGCAGGCTGGGATGCCGTGGTGGCCGGTCGCTACGCCGCCGGCCGCGCAAGGCGGCTGCCCGGCTGGGGCAGGGCCATGCTCGGCTCGCTGGGTGAGCTGCATCGGCGGTTTCGCGTGCGCGTCGAGGTGGATGGCACGGTCGTCCATGAAGGACCGATGGCCCTCGTCGTCGCCGGCACGACTCCCTTCTACGGCCGGGGGCTGCTGGTCAACCCGGGCGCCCGGACCGATGCCGGCCGCATGACCCTGCGCGTCTACCCCGGACCCGAGCCGCGGCTCGCCATGGAGGCCGTGCGCTGGGCCGCTCACCGCCGGCCCTCGGCTGTCGCATTCCCCGCCCAGTCTGCGGTCGTCATCAGCCTCGACGGCCGTCCGATCCCGATGCAGGCCGACGGCGACCTCATCGGAGAGTCCGCCGAGTGGCACGTTGCCGTGCGCCCACAGGCGGTGCGTCTCATCGGGAGGTGGTGACGGAGTGCACCGCAGAGTGCGCTGTTCAGTTGCAGGGAAGGTGCCGGCCGGGCTATGGTGGAATCGCCCGGTTCAGCCTTGCATGACCACGCGCTTCGCGACGCGCGATCGCGAGCCGGAACGCATCACCATCACCTGGGAGGTGCTCACCTTTCGCCACCCGCGCTGCTGCTGCGGCGGCGCCAATACATCACATCTGCTGTGATTGAACCCAAGCGCACCGGAGAGGAACATTGAGAAAGTTGCACAAGACCGTGGCGATGGTGACGAGCCTCGCCCTCCTGCTGACCCTGGCAGGCACTACTGTCGCCGCCAAACCGATCAGCGACGTGTCGCCTCGGCCCGACGAGGTCAACTACAACAACGGGGTCGCGCTCCCCTTCAGCCGAGCCGATGTCAAGAACGCGAACCCGCCGCTCGGCCCCGGCAAGATCGGGGACACGAAGACCTGGCTCGGGCTGGATGACTACCGCGGCGTCATCAAC
>JAOUHE010000264.1 GCA_029865285.1 Chloroflexota bacterium | reverse complement strand
CGGGCCAGAGCGTAGTGACAGAGGGCAGCCGGCCGCGCGCCCCGCGCGATCGCCGGAGGTGAGCCACGGCGTCGACCGCTGCGCCCGGCTGCCGTTCGATCGCGCGCCGGCGCACGCCACGGTGGACCCAACGCGTCAGGCGTCTTGCAGGACGTTGAGGCCGTCGACCGCGTCGATGTACTCCTCGACCAGGCGCTGGATGACGGCCGCCGTCTTCTCGACCGAGTTGAGCTGACCGACCACCTGGCCTACCGGGTTGAACTGCACCGCCTGCGCCTTGTCCGCGTAGCGGTGGCCTCGGGCGACGCAGTTGCCGGAGACCATGTACTGCATCGGCATCGGCAGCGGGTCCGGCGTGTCGGGGCGGTCCCATGCCTCGGTCCACTCGCTCTTGAGCATCCGGCAGGGCTTGCCGGTGAACGAGCGGCTCCGCACGGTGTCGCGAGAGCCCGCATCGAGCAGCTGCTGCTTCTGCGCCGGGGGGAGGTCGGCCTCCTCGACCGTGAGCCACAGGGAGCCCGCCCAGACGCCCTGGGCACCCAGCGCGAGCGCGGCGGCGATCTGCTGGCCGGAGCCGATGCCGCCGGCGGCCAGCATCGGCGTCGGGGCGATGGCCTTGACCACCTGCGGCCAGAGCACGATCGAGCCGACATCACCGGTGTGGCCCCCGCCCTCGCCGCCCTGGGCGATGACGATGTCGACGCCAGCGTCCTTGTGCTTCATGGCCTGGTACGGGGAGCCGCACAGGGCGGCGACCTTGAGACCGGCGTCGTGGATGTGGTCGATCACGTCCTGCGGCGGGGTGCCCAGCGCGTTGGCGATGAGCCGCACCTTCGGGTGCGCCAGCGCCACCTCGATCTGTGGCATGGCGGTGGCGGCGGTCCAACCGAGCAACCGCATTCGCTCGTCCTCCTCCGCCGGGAGGTCGGGCACACCGGCATCCCGCAGGATCTGGTCGGCGAACTCGACGTGCTCCTTGGGCACCATCGCGCGGAGCTCCGCGGCGAGGTGCTCCGGGTCCATGTCGTCCATGCCCTCGTACTTGCCGGGGATGACGATGTCGACGCCGTAGGGACGGTCGCCCACGTGGTCGTCGATCCACGCCAGCTCGACCTCGAGCTGCTCCGGCGTGAAGCCGACCGCGCCGAGCACGCCGAAGCCGCCCGCCTTGCTGACCGCGGCGACGACGTCGCGGCAGTGGGTGAAGGCGAAGATCGGAAACTCGATGCCGAGGTCGTCGCAGAGCTTGGTGTGCATGGTCAGTCCTCCTGGGACGCGGCCGTGGGGGTGAAGCGGACGGGCATCGTCTTGATGCCGTTGACGAAGTCGGAGTGGAGCCGGTCGACGGGCCCGGCGAGCTCGAGGTCGGGCAACCGCTCGACGATCTGGCGCATGGTCGCCTTGATCTCGGCGCGTGCGAGGCTGGCTCCGAGGCAGTAGTGCACGCCGCCGCCTCCGAAGGCCAGGTGGTCGTTGGGCGTGCGGCCGACATCGAAGGTGTGCGGATCCGGGAAGACCTCGGGATCCCGGTTCGCGGCGGCGTAGTAGAGGACCACCTTGTCGCCCTCCTTGATCGGCACGCCACGAAGCTCGGTGTCCTGTGTGGCCGTGCGCCGGAAGTTGTGGATCGAGCTCCCCCAGCGGAGCATCTCGTCGGTGGCCGTGTCCCACAGCGACGGTTCCTCACGAAGCCGCTCGGCCTGGTCGGGGTGGTCGATGAGGGCGAGCATCGAGTGGTTGATGAGGTTGCGGGTGGTCTCGTTGCCCGCCACCACCAGCGTGAGGAAGAACATGTTGAGCTCGAAGTCGTCGAGCCGCTCCCCGTCGACCTCGGCCTGCACGAGCAGGGTCATGATGTCGTCGCGCGGGTTGGCCCGGCGATCGGAGGCCACCGAGTCGCAGAGGGCGTAGATCTCCATTGCCGCCGCCTCGGGGCCCCCCGGGAGCTCTTGGTAGTCGGGATCGTCACGCGACCCGATGAGCTGGTTGGAGATCTCGAACATGCGAGGCCAGACCTCCTTCTCGAGGCCGATCATCTC
>JAOUHE010000101.1 GCA_029865285.1 Chloroflexota bacterium | reverse complement strand
CGTCGCGGTGGATCTCCAGGGTCGCGGTCCCGTATTCGAGGTCGTACTCGACCTCGATCGTCCCCGCCGGAAGCTTGCCGAGCTTTCGGACCGGGACGAATCCGGCGCCCAGCTTGTAGGCGAGGGGGGCGGCAAAGATGAAGCCGCGCGACTCCATGCCGACGACCAGGTCGATCCGCTCTCCGGCGACCGCATCGGCCATCCGGTCGATCACCTCCGCGAATGCGGCCGGCTCGCGGAGCAGGGTGGTGATGTCGTAGAAGAGGATCCCCGGCTTGGGGAAGTCCGGCACCTCGCGGATCCGGGCGCGCAGGTCATCGGTGGAGCGAAGGGTCACGGGGCACTCCGGGAGGGTTGAAGGCAGGCTGAGTCTAGCCCGACAGCCACCCGCTGGGCAACGTGTCCCCGGCCCGTCAACGCGGGCTCGCCTACCGGAAGGACTATGACCAACTGCCAACCGGGCTATTGCCCTGGCCCGCCGCGCGTCCAGCATGGCCATCAGCGGCGAGAAGCGCCGCCAACGGCTGAAAACGGCAAACCCATCGAAAGGTGGGGACGCAAAGCCAGGGATCTTCCGGTCCGCCGAAGACTGCCCGGTTGCCAGACGCAATAACCGCTCGTTGCGAGGTAATGGTCATGGCATCGGCGTTTCTTTCGTGGGCAGTTTCATGGGACCTCATCGCCCGCCGCGCCCTCATCGCGGTCCTGTTCATCACGGCACTCATGGCAGTCGCCAGCGCCGTGCTGATGGTCACGACCGGTTCGCCTACCGGCATCGAGGCCGCAGGGAACTCGTGGTCGTTCATGCGAGTCTCCCCCATGGGCAATTCCTGGTCCTTCTAGCCCCGATCACGAGCCCGCGGGACGGTGAAGAACCGGACCGCGGGCTCGCGTATGTCGGCTTACGCCAGCGCTGACTTCCGCGCGGATCCTGGCTCGGAGGTCGTCGACGGAACGGACGGTCGCCCGCCATGACTCCGGGCCTCGTGGCGGACCGGCCACGGCAACGCCGCGGCCCGCCCTAGGTCTCGTCCGTGAGCCGCTGCAGCACCGTCTGGAGCACGCCGCCGTTGCGCAGGTAGGTCACGTCAATCTCGCCGTCGAGCCGGGCAATGGTGCTGAAGCGCGTCGTTGCACCGTCGTCGCCCTGCGCCGTGACGGTCAGTTCCTGCCGGGGACGCAAACCATCGGCGATCCCTGCGATGGCGAACGTCTCCCGGCCCGTCAACCCGAGCGTGGCAGCGTTCTCGCCCGGCAGGTACTGCAGCGGCAGGATCCCCATCCCGACCAGGTTGGACCGATGGATCCGCTCGTACGACTCGGCGATCACCGCCCGCACGCCGAGCAGTTGCGGTCCCTTGGCCGCCCAGTCCCGGCTGCTTCCCGATCCGTACTCGCGGCCGGCCAGCAGGACCAGGGGCGTGCCAACGCTCGTGTAGCGTGCCGCGGCATCGAAGATGGTCATCCGCGTCCTGCTGGGCAGGTGTTCGGTGACGTTCCCCTCCGCATCGGGAGTGAGCAGGTTGCGAAGCCGGATATTGGCGAAGGTGCCGCGCATCATCACCTCGTGGTGACCGCGGCGCGCACCGTACGAGTTGAAGTCGCGCGGCTCGACGCCGTGGTCCACCAGCCATGTTCCAGCCGGTGACGTCCGCGCGATGCTCCCCGCCGGGGAGATGTGATCGGTCGTCACGCTGTCGCCCAGCATCGCCAGCACCCTTGCGCCGCTGATGTCACGTGGTGCCGCCGCGTCGGCCTCCGGATCGCTGAAGAACGGCGGCAGGGCCACGTAGGTGCTGTCCCGATCCCAGGCGTAGCGCTCCCCCGCCGGGACCGGCAACGACCGCCATCGGTCATCGCCGTCGAAGACCGATGCGTAACTCCTCGTGAAGATCTCGGCCCGCACCTGCGCCGCGACCACCTCGGCCACCTCGGCTGGCGACGGCCAGAGGTCGGCAAGCATGACCGGGAGACCGTCGCGGTCAGTGCCGATCGGCTGGGTGGTCAGGTCCAGGTCCACGCGCCCTGCCAGCGCGAACGCAACGACCAGCGGGGGCGAGGCGAGGTAGCTGGCGCGTGCCAGCGGGTGGATGCGCCCCTCGAAGTTGCGATTGCCGGAGAGGACCGCCACGCCCACCAGGTCGTTGTCGGTGATCGCGGCGGCGATCTCGTCGGCGAGCGGCCCGGAGTTGCCGATGCAGGTCGTGCAGCCGTAGCCGACCAGGTCGAAACCGAGCGCCTCGAGCGGCTCCATGAGTCCTGCCCCGGACAGGTAGTCGGTCACCGTCCGCGAGCCAGGGGCGAGCGAGGTCTTCACCCACGGGGGTGTGCTGATGCCTCGCGCGACCGCGTTCCGCGCGAGCAGCCCGGCGGCCACCATGACGCTCGGGTTGCTGGTGTTGGTGCATGAAGTGAGCGCCGCGATCACCACCGATCCGGAACGCAGCTCGAATGGCGTTCCGCCGCTGACCACGGCGGCGGGGGCGTAGTCGCCTCCAGGGCCGTCGCCGGCGGGCTGGAGTCCGGCGGGGAACGCTTCGCGGAAGGATCGGCGCAGATCGGTGAGCGGCACACGGTCCTGCGGCCGACGGGGCCCGGCGACCGACGGCTCGACGCGCCCGAGGTCCAGGCTCAGTGACTCGCTGAAGCGCGGCTCGACGGAGTCATCGGTCCGGAAGAGACCCTGCTCCTTCGCGTACGCCTCGACGCGCGCCACCGTCTCGGGAGGCCGTCCGGTCATGCGCAGATAGCGAAGCGTCTCGTCGTCCACCGGGAAGAGCGTGGCGGTCGCCCCGAACTCCGGCGACATGTTGCTGATGGTCGCCCGATCCGCCAGCCCAAGCCGGGACAGGCCGGGACCGTGGAACTCGACGAACTTGCCGACCACCCCGTGGCTGCGCAGCATCTCGGTGACGTACAGCACCAGGTCGGTGGCGGTGCTCCCTGAGGGGAGCTGGCCGTCGAGTCGGAAACCGATTACCACCGGCATCGGCTGGTAGATGGGCTGGCCCAGCAGTGCGGCCTCGGCCTCGATCCCGCCCACGCCCCAGCCGACCACGCCGAGTCCGTTGACCATGGTCGTGTGCGAATCGGTACCGACCAGCGTGTCAGGGAAGGCGACCATCTCACCGCGTGCGTCTGGGCGCGCGGTCACGACGTCCGCCAGGAACTCCAGGTTGACCTGGTGGACGATGCCGGTACCCGGGGGCACCACGCGGAAGTTGTCGAACGCCTGCTGGGCCCAGCGCAGGAGGGCATACCGCTCTCCGTTGCGCTCGTACTCGCGTGCCACATTGCCGGCGAACGCCAGATCTGAGCCGAACAGGTCCACCTGCACCGAGTGGTCGATCACCAGGTCGACAGGGATGAGCGGGTTGATGCGCGCCGGATCCCCACCCGCAGCGGCAACCGCGTCGCGCATGGCAGCCAGATCAACCACGACTGGCACGCCGGTGAAGTCCTGGAGGAGGACACGTCCCGGCATGAAGGGCAGCTCGGCATCGGTCGGTCGCGTCGGATCCCAGTTGGCCAGGGTGCGGACGTCCGCCGCGGTCACCAGACCATCGCCGGATGCGGCGTGGCGCAGCGCGTTCTCGAGCAGGATCTTGACGGTATACGGCAGCCGCGCGAGGTCGCTGGCCCCCGACGCCGCGAGCCGGTAGTAGGCATACGACCGATCGCCGACGCGCAACAGGGCACGGGCATCGGCTGGATCGATGCGTGGGTTCGGATTGGACACGGGGGGCGCCTCCTTCGTCATCCACGCCCGCTGCGGAGCGTGGCAATGGTCGAGTCGGCGCCGGACGGGTGCGCCCGTCCCGGGTCGAGTAGTGCAAACGAGTATACGCCCGCCGACCCGACGACGACCAGGGCACCATCGTCCTGGGTCGGGCGGTATGCTCCGTGGACATGACGTTCGAGGAGATCCTCCCCCTTCTCATCCCGCTGCTCGTCCTGCAGCTGGCGCTGATGGGCGTCGGCCTCTACGACCTGACTCGACCGGATCGGAAGGTGAAGGGCGGCAACAAGCTGGTCTGGGGCCTGGTGATCGTCTTGGGGGAGCTCTTTGGGCCGCTGGTCTACTTCCTCTTCGGCCGCGAGGACGTCTGAGGCCAATGACCGTCGCGGCCGTCGCCCCGGCGATCGCCTGCCGTGGTCTGACCAAGCGATATGGCGACGTGCTCGCGCTTGACGGCCTTGACCTGGAGGTTCCCGCCGGCAGCATCTTCGGCTTCCTCGGCCCGAATGGCGCCGGCAAGACGACCACCATCCGCCTGCTTGCCTCGCTGGCCCGCGCGACCTCCGGCGACGGATCGATCACGGGTGTACCGGTGGGCGACGGTACGCCGAACCGGAGCGGGCTGATCGGCTACCTCGACCAGGATCCGCGCTTCCACGGCTGGATGACTGCGCGCGACCTGCTCGACCTGGTCGGGCGCCTGTACGGCATGACCGATGCAGAGCGCCGCAGTCGAATCACCGAGGTGCTCGAACTGGTCGGCCTGTCCGATGCCTCGCGCCGCACGATCGGCGGCTATTCCGGAGGCATGCGACAGCGGCTGGGGCTGGCGCAGGCGATTCTCAACCGTCCGCCCGTCCTGCTGCTGGATGAGCCGGTCAGCTCCCTCGACCCCGAAGGCCGGGTCGACATCCTGGGAGTCATCCGTCAGCTCGGCGGCGAGTCCACGGTCCTCTTCTCGACCCACATCCTCACCGACGTGGAGCGTGTCTGCGACCGGGTGGCGATCCTCGATCGCGGGCGCCTGGTGACGACCGGACCGATGAGTGACCTGCTTGAGCGCTATGCCCAGCCGGTCTACCGCCTCGAACCGGAGGAGGGACAGCAGACCGAGGTGCTGAGCCTTGTGGAGTTGCTGCGAGCAGCGACCTGGGTGCTGGGCGTCGATGACGGGCATGGCGCACTGCGGGTGGCTGTGACCGACGGCGCAGACGCCGGCCGCCAGTTGTTGGCCGCAGTCACCGCGCAAGGCGTCGCGCTGCTCGCCTTCGAACGACAGCGGCCTTCACTGGAGGATGTCTTCCTGCAGCTGGTCGGGCGCGGCGCCCGGGACCAGGAGGCGGAGACGTGATCGGCCTGGGACCGCTCCTGCGCAAGGAGCTGCTCGAGCAGTGGCGCACGCGGCGGATGCTGGTGGTGGCGATCGTGTTCACCGCGTTTGGGATCGGGTCGCCGTTCCTGGCCCGCTACACGCCCGAACTGGTCAAGGCACTCGCCGGCGACCAGCTCGAGATCATCATCCCGCCCCCGACCGTGCGCGACGCGGCCGACCAGTTCCTCAAGAACCTCGGGCAGGCCGGCATCCTCACCGCCGTGCTGCTTGCGATGGGCAGCGTGGCCGTCGAGAAGGAGCGCGGCACAGCGGCGCTGCTGCTCAGCAAGCCGGCATCGCGCGCCGCGTACCTGCTCGCCAAGATGCTGGGCATCACCGCCACGCTGGGCGTCAGCCTGGCAATCGCTGCCGTTGGCGGATTCGCCTACACCGCGTTCCTGTTCGAGACGCTGTCGCCGGTGAACTGGGCTGCCATGACCGGGCTCCTGCTCCTCATGCTGGTGGTATACGCGGCGCTCACCTTCCTCGGCAGCACGCTGACGAAGTCGTCGATCGCGGCGGCGGGGATCGGGGTCGGGGGCATGATCCTGGTCGCCATCATCGGCGTGCTTCCCGGGGTGGGGCCGTACACACCGGGTGGCCTCTCATCCCCGGCCATGGCGCTGGCGCTCGGCACGGACGCGGGCAACGTCATCGGCCCGCTGCTGACCAACCTGGGTCTGGTGGCGGGGCTGCTCGCGGTGTCGTGGCTCGTGTTCCGCCGCCAGGAGCTGTAGCGGTCAGCGCTCGCCGGGTTCGGACTCGGGTTCGATGGGTGCCGCAACCAGGTCTCGGCCGTGCAGCCGGATCGTGCGCAGGTACAGGTAGAGGGACGGCGACAGGATGATGGCCACCACCACCATGGCTGGCCTCGTGCCGGCGGCCAGCGCCAGCCAGCCCAGCAGCGGACCGCCCGCAACCTGCCCGAGCGCATCGGCCTGGGAGTTCATGGAGTGGACGGTGGCGCGCACGTCGGACGTCAGGCCGAGATTGATCCAGGTAGCGGCGATGGGCTGCGCGACGCGACGAACGATGCGGGTCACCAGGTAGGCGAGCGCCGCCATCTCGAAGCTGACCGCCGCCGCAAAGGCGACGATCGTGGCGATCAGGACCACGTGGAGGACGAGCAGGACACGGGCCGCGTC
>JAOUHE010000109.1 GCA_029865285.1 Chloroflexota bacterium | reverse complement strand
GCCGTCATCGGCGATCGGCGCGCGGGCCATGATGTAGAAGGTCCCCTCCGGCACCGTCGTTTCGTAACCGATCTCGCGCAGCGCGCTGACCATCCGGTCGCGGCGGGCCTGCATCGCGGGGATGTCGATCGACAGCTTCTCGAGGTCCTCGATGGCGTGCTGCAGCAGCGCGTTGGGGAACGCGTAGCCGGTCGCCAGCTGCGCCACGAAGATGGTCTCGCGGAATGCCTCGCGGTCCGGCATGGTCGGCGGCACGGTCAGGTAGCCGATGCGCTGACCGGGGGCGAGCAGCTGCTTCCCGTAGGAATAGGTGATCACCGTGTGCGGGTACGCCTCGGCCGCCGAATGGAAGGGGCGGCCATCGAACAGGATCCGGTTGTACGGCTCATCGGAGATCAGGTAGATCGGATGACCGATGCGCTCGGAGGCATCGGTCAATGTCTGCGCCAGGGCCTGGAGCGTCTCGAGCGGGTAGACCCGCCCGCTCGGGTTGTGCGGCGAGTTGAAGATGATCGCCCGGGTGCGGGGGGTGATGGCGGCGGCGATCTCGGCCATGTCGGGCTCGAAGGCCGGTGGGGCAAGGTGCAGGCGCACCGGCACGCCATCGGCGGCGAGGATCATGAACTCGTAGAAGAACCACGGTGGCGAGAGGAAGATCACCTCGTCGCCCGGCTCGACCAGCGCGCGCATGGCCACCGCCAGCGCCGCGAAGCCCCCGTTGGTCATGGCCACGTCCGCCGGGTCCCACTCCATGCCGGTCCGCGCGCCGAGTCCACGGGCGACGGCGATGCGCGACTTCGGCTCGGAGTCCTTGTAGGCGAACCAGTCACGCCGGCGCGGCTCGAGATGCGTGGCGAGCGCGCTGACGTACTCGGGCATCGGGAAGTCCTGGGGGTTGCCGACCGCGAAGTTGGCGACTTCCGGGTTGGCGTTGAGCTTCGCGAACGGCCCGGTGAAGAAGGCCATGAACGGCGCGATGCTCTCGCCGATGCGGTCGATCCGGCGGGTTCGTGTCATGGTCATGTGTTGCCTCCTGCTGCAGCGATTCCACCCAGCACGACACCCCTGGCCGGGAAGTCCTCGCAGAACTGGGCGCGGTGGGCCAGCGAGATCCGGCCACCGGGCGCGATGACGAACTCGCCGGGGAGCTGCCACGGGTTGTCGACCAGGGCGCGCTCCGAGTCGCCGCGGCCCGCCAGCCACTCGTCACCGGTGGCGGCATCGCCCGGCTTCGAGGCAAAGTCGTGAAGGATCTGGGGCACCGTCCCCTCAAGCAGGCCAAAGGCCGCGTAGGCGCTGCAGCCGAAGTGGCGCGGGAAGATGAGATGCAGCGGGCCGCCGCTCCACAGATCCGAGAGGCGACGCGGTGCCCCGGTGGCATCGGGCAGCTCGAGGTCGGGTGCGATGTCGCCCACCTGCAAAGGAACCGCGTCCCAGCGCGTTCGCCGTGGTCCGGCAAGCCAGGCCTCGCGCCAGCGCGCCTCGGCGGATTGCTGCTGCTCGATCGCCCGTTGGGTCATCGGGATCAACTCCGCATCGCTCTGTATGCCGTCCACGCCCCACCGATCACCGCGATTGCGGCCAGGGCCAGGAAGAATGAATCGCCACTGCTGAAGTACAGGACTCCGAGCACAGCGACGATCACCGCCCGCACCCCGATGGCGAATCTCAGCGGCACGCGCGCCTATCGGTTGATGGCGGGGATGATGTCGCGGCCGTATCGGTCCAGCTGGTCTTCCTCGTCGCCGTTCATCAGGTAGAAGTTGAACTGGTCCACGCCCGCGTCGGCGAGCTCGTGGAGTTTGGCGATGTGCTCGTCCGGCTCGCCGAGGATGCAGAAGCGGTCGATCACCTCGTCGCCGACAAACGCGGAGTTGCTCGACCCGACCACCGCGTGATGGAGGTAGTCGTACCCGGTGCGGTTGGTGACGTACCCGGTCAGCGCCTCGGGCAGCTGCTCCGGCGGGTACCTGTTCACCAGGTCCACCACGTGGTTACTGACGAGTGCGGGGAACCAGCGGGTTCGCTCCCGACCGATCTCGCGCGGACCCACGTGCGCGGGCGCTGCCGCCTGCACGCGGACGCTGCCGGGGGCACGACCGGCGGCTGCCTCGGCCTCGCGGAGCTGCGAAACGAAGAAGCGCACAAGGTCGGGATCGGCCAGCTGGAGCATCAGCCCATCGGCGAGGCGGCCGGTCATGGCCAGCGCCATCGGTCCATAGCCGGCGACCCAGACGGGGAGCCTCCACTTGCCGGTCCAGGGCAAGACCAGGTCGGTGCCCTCGAAGTTGACGGTGCGGCCCTCGACCAGGTCGCGGATGACGCCGATCGCCTCCTCGAGCGTCTTCATGCTCGTCGGCGGCTTCCCCAGGACCCTGCGCGCGCTGTCGCCGCGACCGATCCCCAGGTCCATCCGTCCGCCGCTGAGTTCGTCGAGGACCGCGAGCGAGGAGGCGGTGACGCTCGGCTCGCGGGTGGCGGGATTCGTGACGCAGGTGCCAAGGCGCATGTTCGTGGTCGCCTGGGCCATCAGCGTCAGCAGCACATACGGCTCGCGCCACAGGACGTGGCTGTCGAAGAGCCACCCGTAGGTGAAGCCGTTGGCCTCCGCACGGCGCGTCAGGTCCACGGTCCGTCCGAGGTCGTTCTCTGGCTTGAGGGTGAAACCGAAGTCCATCTAGATTCCTTGTCCTCGACCGCTTACCACGTGACGTGGTTCATCGACACGTGGAGCGCTTGACGTCTGTCGCGTTACTACGTGAGGTGGTACTTCAACACGTGCGGGGCATGTCGCGCGTCGCCGCACCACGGGAGGTAGTGCCATGACGCATTTCACGGGCTATTCGGCTGCTCCATGCGAGCATAGGTGCTGTTGAACTACGTCACGTAGTGCCGCGCCCAGGCCCGTGCCCGTGCCCGCGCCCGGTCCCGCGTGGCTGCACACCTACGGGCGCACCAGGTCGGCGTACGCGTCAGGGCGACGATCGCGGTAAAACTGCCACAGCTGCCGAACCTCGGTGATCTTGTCCATGTCGAGGTCGCGGACCAGCAGCTCCTCCTTGTACGCGTCCCCCACGTCGCCCACGAACTGGCCGCGTGGATCCACGAAGTAGGACTGGCCATAGAAGTCGTCCTCGCCGAGCGGTTCGATCCCCACCCGATTGATCGTCCCGACGTAGTAGCCGTTGGCGAGCGCATGCGACACCTGCTCCACGCGCCACAGGTACTCGCTCAACCCACGGGACGTGGCCGACGGGATGAAGACCAGCTCGGCGCCATTCAGGCCAAGCGCCCGCGCGCCTTCGGGGAAGTGGCGGTCGTAGCAGATGTAGACACCCACCTTGCCGACCGCTGTGTCGAACACCGGGTAACCGGTATTGCCGGGGCGGAAGTAGAACTTCTCCCAGAAGCCCTTGACGTGCGGGATGTGGGTCTTGCGGTACTTGCCGAGGTACGAGCCATCGGCGTCGATCACCGCGGCGGTGTTGTAGTAGATCCCTGCGGTGTCCGAGTCCTCTTCGTACATCGGTACGATCAGGACCATCCCGGTCTCGCGCGCCAGCTCCTGCATGCGCTTGGTGGTGGGGCCGTCGGGGATGTGCTCGGTATAGGAGAAGTACTGCGGATCCTGCACCTGGCAGAAGTACGGACCGTAGAAGAGCTCCTGGAAGCACATCACCTTGGCACCCTGCTTGGCAGCCTCGCGCGCGTACTTCTCGTGCTTCTCGATCATCGACTCCTTGTCGCCGGTCCAGTCGGCCTGCAGCAGGGCCGCGCGGATGATTCTGGGCATTGGTCGTCAGCCTCCTGGAAATCGGTCCGATTACGGGAACCCTTCGGACGAGAACGTCAGGTCAGAGACCGATACTACACCGGCCCCGCCGCCACTCGGTTGGTGCGTCGGCGCAAGTACCCCTGAGAGTACCTTCGGTGGATTTCGAGGGCGACCGCTGGACCGGATACTCCCGGTACTAGCACGGGAGGTCAGAAGCGATCCTCGGTCGAATGGCGCGGGCCACGGGATGGTCCCGATTCGCGAAATCGCTCGTTGCCGCAGCCGTGAGCACGCGGCTCGAGAGCTTCTTCGTGCCCGACGAGCTACTCTCCGATGGGACTGTCGACGATCATGCCGCTCAGATCCGCTACCGGCGAATGGTCGGAACCATCGCCGGAGCGAGTGTCGTGTTCTTCGTGCCATCGATGGCCGCGGCAGGTGTGCCGACCGATCTCTGGCCCCCCTACCTGGCGGGCGTCACGGTCACGGCGGGGGTCCTCGTCTGGTCTCTCCTCTTCCTCCATCCCCATTCCGCCACGGCCATCGTCGGCGCGGGCATCAGCGCAGTGGTCCTGTCCGGCTTGGCCTGGCTGCTACACGACTACTTGCACCAGGTGCCGCTCCTCTATGCGCTTGTCGTTGCTGCCACGACCTCGATCCATGGCTTCCGCGCCGCGTTGGTGCTGGTTGTCTTCGGCAGCGTGCTGCTACCGCTGGCGACGGTGCCCGACCCGGTGATCCTGACGGACACGGGCTACACCTTCCTGTACCTGCTGGGCGTGGGGACCGTCCCATGGATCTACGTCCGGCTCCGAACAAGGGGGGCGAGTGCACTACGGGTCAGCGCGAAGCGGTATCGGGATCTCGTGGAGAGCGTTCCCGCCGTGGTCTACACGGCGGACTTCGGGCCCGATGGGACATGGCGGTATGTGAGCCCGAGTGCCGCTGACCTGCTGGGTTTTCCGGCCGAAGATTGGACGGCCGACGCCGGCTTTTGGTGGAGCCGGATACATCCCGATGATCGTGACCGGGTTCTCGCCGAAGAGCGCGAGTCCTTTGCCAACCCGCAAGGTCAGCGGAGCCGGGTCGAGTACCGCATGACCGACCGCGTCGGCGGGGTGCGCTGGGTGAGGGACGAGGCGGTCATCGTGCCCGGCGACGAGGATGGCTCCGACCTGCACTGGAGCGGGTTCCTCATCGACATCACGGACCGCAGGGAGCTGGAGGAACAGCTCCAGCACCAGGCATTCCACGACCCGCTGACGGGTCTCGCCAATCGCGCCCTGTTCGCCGATCGCGTTGAGCACGCCCTGGCACGGACGGGTCGCCGTGCCAATTCCGTGGCCGTTCTGTTCATGGACCTCGATGACTTCAAGACGGTCAACGACGGGATGGGCCACGGGGCCGGCGACGAGCTGCTCGTGGCCGTCGGGGATGCCGTTCTGGCGAGCGTCCGCCCGATGGACACGGCTGCCCGCCTGGGGGGCGACGAATTCGCGATCCTCCTCGAGGATGAGGACGACGCAGGTGCCGCAGTCGCCGTCGCGGAGCGGATCCTCGGGGCGCTCACAAAACCGATCCGCATCCAGGGGCGCGAGGTGGTGATCGGCGCAAGCATCGGCATCGCCCGGCCCCTCTCGGGCCGCGACACCGCCCCGGACATCCTGCGCAACGCCGACAGTGCCATGTACGCGGCCAAGCGCCAGGGGAAGGGCCGCCACGAAACCTTCGCCCCAGCGATGCACGCGGCAGCCGTGGAGCGCCTCGAGCTCGCGGGCGAGATGCGCCGGGCGCTGGATCTCGGCGAGTACACAGTCCACTACCAGCCCGCCGTGCGGCTGAGCGACGGCATGATCGTCGGCTTCGAGGCACTCGTCCGCTGGCGCCACCCGGAGCGGGGTCTGATTCTGCCGGCCGAGTTCATCCCGGCCGCAGAGGAGACGGGGCACATCAT
>JAOUHE010000100.1 GCA_029865285.1 Chloroflexota bacterium | reverse complement strand
TCGCGAGATTCGTGTAAAGGGCGCGGGCCCGCCGCGCGTTAACCCAGTGTGAGCAGCGCCGACTTCGGGAGCTTCTATGCCGAGTCTCGTGACGCCGTGTTCCGAGCCGTGGTGCTGGCGACGCGTCGTCCCGACCGTGCCGAAGATGCGGTGGCCGAGGCCTACACGCGTGCGCTGACCCGGTGGGAGGAGCTCAGCACGCATCCAAACCCGGTCGGCTGGGTGGTGCGCACGGCGATGAACCAGTTCATCTCCGGATGGCGCGTCTGGCGTCGCGAGGAGGGAGCATTGCCGGACGCGGTGGCCATCCCCGACGAGTCGCGCTCGCTCGATCCGTTTCTGCTCCGACAGCTGTGGCGGCTGCCGCGGCGGCAGCGCGAGGTCGTGGCACTCCGCGTTCTGCTCGACTTCGACACGCGCCAGACCGCTGAAGCGCTGGGAATGGCGCCCGGCACGGTTGGCGCCCACCTGCATCGCGCCCTGGCGAGCCTGCGGCTTGCACTGCGCGGCTCTGACTACGAGGAGGCTCCCGGTGAGTGAACCGATCAATCCAAGCGACGAAGAATTGGGCAACCGGATTCGACGGTCGATGGCCCATTACGAGTTTGCGGGTACAGTCCGCGCCGACAATCCGCGGCCTGCGGCCCAAGCGTGGCGCGTGGGGGCTCTGTTCGCGGCGGCTGCTGCCGGTGCGGTGGCGACGCTCGTCATCGTCGCGTTGCTGACCGGGCTGAACACGGGGCCCTCGGTCGGCAACGGCTCGCCGACGCCGAGCGCCGTTCCCACGTCCACCCCAATCGCCGAGGCCGATGCACGCAGCGCCTGCCTCGACCTGGGGGCATCGGTCCCGGAGATCTGGTTCCGGCCCGGCGAGGACGCCGGCGCGATCCGCGCGTTGTTCCAGGCGCTCCCGCTGTTGATTGTGGATCGGCGCCCGCTGGCTTCGACCTTCCTGTACGGAGACTCGCGCTTCCTCTCTGTCTGCACGTTCCGGGATACCGGACAGCCGGAACGAGATTTCAGCGTGATTCGAGCCCCGCGAGGCGAGCATCCCGACGCCGTGTACTTCCTGGGCGGCTCTTCGTCTGCTGGCGCCGTCGATGCGCTGGGCAACCCGGATCCCAGGAATCTCCCCGACCTGCTGATGGTCGGCCTGGTTGCCGACGACGTCGCGCGGGTCGAGGTCGTGTTGACGGACGGGTCAACGGTTGAGGCTCGGGTGGCGGGCGGCTACTGGATGGCGTGGTGGCAGTACAACGTCGGCTCCGTGTCCGTGCGGGCGTTCGGTGCGGACGGAGCGTCGCGCGGTGAGATTGATGCTGAACTGAAGGCGTACCGGCCGGTTGGACCGGACGGGATCGAGATCCCCCAGGAATCTCCGGCGTTGAGTCCGGCCTCCTGACGCTCTCAGCTCACCGCTCTCTTCACCAGCTCGCCGATCCTTGCCTCGTCCGCAGCGGTCAACTCCTTCAGCGCGAAGGCGGTCGGCCACATGGCGCCTTCGTCGAGGTTCGCCGCGTCGCTGAAGCCGAACGTTCCATACCTCGTCTTGAACTTCTGAGCGCTCTGGAAGAAGCAGACGACCTTGCCGTCCTTGGCATAGGCAGGCATCCCGTACCAGGTTCTCGGCGAGAGGGATGGCGCGCCGGCCTTGATGATCGCGTGCAGCCGCTCGGCCATGGCCCGATCCGGTTCCGGCATCTCGGCGATCTTCCCGAGTACGTCGCTCTCCCCATCCGCCCTGTCCTTGGACGAGCGCGCGGCCGCCTTCAGCTCCCGGCCGTGCTCCTTCATGGCGGCCCGCTCTTCGTCGGTCCATCCCTCCGACGGCGTGTCCCTCCCGGTGGTGCGCGTGACGGGCTTCTTCGTCTCCTTCAATGCAGGTTTCCTCCAATGCGAGTCTTCGTGGGGACGAACGTCATGCTACGGAACTGCCGCGGCAACTGAAGAGATAGTTGGCGTAGGGATGGACGGGGCTTGATCCCCGTCGGATAATCAATCCGATCGGAGGACAGTGGTGCGGCGAAGCCGCGTGCTCACCCCGTTCCTGGCGCTGCTGGTGGCCATCGTGGCTGGGCCCGCCGCGGGCGTCACGGACGCCCAACTCGGCCCCAAGGCCCCACCACTCGCCGACCACCTCGGCGGCTCCTTCACGATCTGTGGACGAATCTCCGCCTTCGCGGCGCCACTTCCGGCCACGCCCGGCTCACTCACCGTCGAGGGTGTGATCGACTTTGGGCCGCACACGTTCCCGATCGACCATGCGGCGACGGTCGATCCGCTGCTCGCGGGACTGGCGGCGGCTGACGCGTGGACCTGCCTGGACCTGATCGGCGATGGAGGGGGCGTGCTCACCAGCCTGGTCGTCCCGAGCACAACGACCCAGTGCGGCCCCATCGATGCGATCGGCGGCGGAGCGGTCCTGGGCCAGCAGGCAGGCTCGACCCACGAGTTCACGACCCTGGTGCTGGATGGCAAGGCGGCGACCGTCATCGCTGCCGACGCGGACCTCTCGAAGCTGCTCACCGGGCTGGCAGCCGACATCCCCTATCTCGTCGAGGCGTGCCTCGACCTCGGCTTCGCCGCTGACGGCACGCTCACGACGATGGTCCTCGACTACCACGGGCCAGCAGCGAGCGAGGACGAGGCGGCTATCGCCTGCGGACCCGTGGACGGCACGCCGGTCGCTCACCGCGACCCGGCCAGCCAGCCGTACCCGGCCGCAGGCGTGGTCTCCGTCAACGGGTTTGCACTCGACGCGACGCTGGTGGACGAGGCATTTCAGGACGTGCTCTCCTTCAGCCTGGACGCCGGCCTCGATGTCTGCCTCCTGATTCGCGTGGTCAATACCGCCATCGTGGAGACGGGCGTCCTGACCTCGGCCGGAGGCCCCGTGTGTGGAGAGCTTGAGGTTATCGGCGGCCAGGTATTCGTCGATGCGGTCCTGATCGGCCAGGCGTTGATGACGATCAATCTCGCCGAGCCCACGCCGTCGTCGATCGCCTGGGCCTGCGCGTCCGCGCTCGCTCAGGAGGCGGCTGTTGCAGGCACGTTGGACATCTGCGGCGACTTCCAGGGCACCGGTCCGACCACCCTGACCATCTCGGGCGTGACGTTCCACTTCGATGCCCCGGTCGTCGCCAGAGACGTCCTCGAAACTGGTGGCCCGCAATCGATCGGTGTCTTCGGGCCGAATCCCCTGGCGCCGTTGGTGGGGGCGAATGTGGCCGACGTCCATCGTGGGTCGGCGCTCGCCTGCTCCAGCGAGCTGCCCGCCACCAACCTGGCCCCAGGGCCGAGCTCCCCGCAGCCGATGGGGGCCTGGGTGGGGCTGGTCTTGCTCCTGCTCGGCGCCCTCCTGGGTGCTGTGCTCCACGAGCAACGCCCGCCTTCCACGCCCTGAACCCCCCGCGCTCGCGATGCTGGCCTGCTGGGTACACTTCGGGCACGCCCCAAAACGAACGGACGGAAGAGGAGAACCGATGCTCAGCCTTCGCACCATCCTGCGCCCCACGCGGCGCGTCCACGCCCACTGCGACGTTCCGTGCGGGGTCTACGACCCCGAGCAGGCGCGCATCGAGGCTGAATCGTGCTACCGGATCATCGAGAAGTACCACGCCAGCACCGATGAGCTCTTCCGGCAGCGCTGCGTCGTTGTCAAGGAGGCGCGCGCCGAGGAGACCAAGCATCACATCGACGTGATGTGGCACGACTACTTCAAGCCCGAGCACGTCGAGCAGTATCCGGACCTGCACGACGTCTGCTGGAAGGCGTCGAAGGCTGCATCAAAGGTGAAGCAGAGCACCGATCTCGAGGCAGCCAAGGAGCTCCTGGGCCTGATCGACCGCATCGACGAGATGTGGAAGGGAACCGGCGGCCTGGCCAAGACACGCCTGAACGGGCGACCTTCCTGACCCGTTTCGGTTCCCCGCGATGAGCCGCCGGCGGCCGCTCCTCGCGGTGCTCGGTGCCGGGGCGGGGATTGCTGCGGGCGTTGCCGCCAGCCGCTGGCTGGACGTGGTCGAGGTGCACGGCAGCTCGATGACCCCCTCGCTCCTGCCGGGGGATCGACTGGTCGTCGAGTGCCGCTCGTTCAGCCTCCGGGCACCCCGTGCCGGGGAGGTCGTCCTGGCCGCGGATCCGCGAGAGTCGGGCCGCGAGCTGATCAAGCGGGTCTTTGCGGTCAGCGAGGCAGGTGACGTGGCCGATCTCCGTGGAGACGCGCCGGACGAGAGCACCGATTCGCGCGAGTTCGGGGCTGTGCCCCTCTCCGAGATTCGATGGCGGGCGGCGCTCCGCTACTGGCCGCCGCAGCGCGTCGGCCGCCTCTAGATAGACAGTCCTCAGCCTTCAGGCAGGAGCACGCTCGGGCATCCGAACGATGACTCTCCCGCAGTCTGGCCGCAGTGCCGCGGAGTAGGCTGGGCGCGTGGTTGACCGGAGAGGGACGACCCAGCGGTTCGCCAGGGCACTGGCCGGCACGGTGCTGGTGCTGACGGTCAGTGGGTGCGCGGGAGCTTCGCCATCACCAACCGCCAGCAGTGGGGCGAGTGCGGCGCCAGACGCGTCGTCAACGGCGTCCTCGACTCCCGCCGAGAATACGGCGCCCGGGTGGATCGCCACCGGGAACATGATCGAGGCCCGCGACCGTCACACGGCCACGCTGCTGCGGAATGGCAACGTGCTGGTGGCGGGCGGCGGCAGCCACGAGGGGGCCTCCGCCGAGCTGTACGACCCCAGCAACGGGTCCTGGACCGCCACCGGCGACATGATCGAGGGCCGCGATGGTTACACGGCCACGCTGCTGTCAAACGGCAGGGTGCTCCTGACAGGCGGCGATCCTGCGGACGGTACCGGTCCGCTGGCTTCAGCCGAGCTCTATGACCCGCGTACGGGATCATGGACGGCAACGGGAAGCATGAGCGAAGTCCGATACGGTCACACGGCGACCCTGTTACCCAGCGGCAAGGTGTTGGTGGCGGGTGGGTACGGCGACATCGGGCCACTGGCCTCCGCCGAACTGTACGACCCCGAAAGCGGGACTTGGATTGCCACCGGGGGCATGGTCAGTCCCCGCCAACAGCACACCGCTACGCTGCTGCTCGATGGCAGGGTGCTCGTGGCGGGCGGCGCCCAACTGGCCTCCGCCGAGCTCTATGACCCCAGCAGTGGGTCCTGGACCGCCACCGGGAACATGGACGGGGTCCGCGGCGGCCACACGGCCACGCTGCTGCGCGACGGCACGGTGCTGGTGGTGGGCGGCGGCGACGGCGGCGAGGGCTCCGGCCCGACCTCAGCCGAGCTGTACGACCCCAGCAGCGGGTCGTGGACCGAGACCGGGGGGATCATCCAGAGTCGCGGCTTCCACACCGCCACGCTGCTGCTCGATGGCAAGGTGCTGGTGGCGGGCGGCGGCGGCGGGGGCGGTCCTGACCTCGCTTCGGCCGAGCTGTACGACCCGGTCAGCGGAAGCTGGTCCGCCACCGCGAACATGGACGGGATCCGCCTCCGTCACACGGCCACGCTGTTGCTCGATGGCAAGGTGCTGGTGGCGGGCGGCGACGGCGGGACCGTCGCCAGCTGGGGCCCGCTGGCCTCCGCCGAGCTGTACAACCCGGGCAGCGGGTCCTAGCCCGCCGCTTGTAGCCCTGCACCGGCCGGCGGGCCATCCAGATCCTTCTGGTGTGCCACCGCAACGCTCCCACATCCAAACGATGACTCTCCCGTAGTCTGGCCGCAGTGCCACGGAGTAGGCTGGGCGCGTGATTGACCGGGGAGGGACGACCCAGCGGCTCGCGGGTGCGCTTGCGGGCATCGCGCTGGTCCTGACGGCCAGCGGCTGCGCGGGAGCTTCGCCATCACCAACCGCCAGCAGTGGGGCGAGTGCGGCGCCAGACGCGTCGTCAACGGCGTCCTCGACTCCTCTTGAGCCAACGGCGCCCGCGTGGACCGCGACGGGGGACATGATCGTGGGCCGGTCGGGACACACAACAACGCGCCTGCCCAATGGGAAGATACTGGTGACCGGCTCGCTGGCCTCCGCCGAGTTGTATGACCCCAGCACCGGGTCATGGACCGCCACCGGGAGCATGATCGGGGCCCGCGGCAACCACACGGCTACGCTGCTCCGCGATGGCAAGGTGCTGGTGGCCGGTGGCTACGGTTCCGGCTGGCTGAACTCCGCCGAGCTGTACGACTCTGACACCGGATCTTGGACTCTCACTGGGAAGATGAATCAGGCACGCGCCGGACACACGGCCACGCTGCTGAACGATGGCACGGTGCTGGTGGCGGGCGGCGGAA
>JAOUHE010000263.1 GCA_029865285.1 Chloroflexota bacterium | reverse complement strand
ATCGACCAAGCGGCGCCACCAGCAGCTCGCGCAGGAACCCGAACTCGCGGTCCCAGACGACGCTCACGCCGGCCATCAGGGCGCTCGTCAGGATGCCCATGGCGATGATGCCCGGATACATGAACTGGATGAAGTTCACTCCCGGCGCCAGGGATCCGATGACGTTGCCGAACCCGGCCCCGAAGATGACCAGGAAGATGAGCGGTTGCGCCACGGAGCCCACCACCCGCGTTCGTTCGCTCACGAACCGCAGCAGCTCGCGATAGGCGACCACCCAGGTCCCGCGCCAGACCTCGGTCATCCGTGCATCCTCCGTCGCCCCATCCCCTGCCGCATCTGCTCCTGCGCATCCAGCTCCGTGTCGCGGATCTCGCGGCCGGTGAGGTGCAGGAAGACGTCATCGAGGGTCGGACGCCGCACCCCGATCGATTGGAGCGGGTGGTCGAAGCTCTTCACGAACTCGGGCAGGAACTCCTCGCCGTTCGGGACCGTGAAGTTGACCATCTCCTCGTGGACCGTGGCCTCCACGTCGTACCGATCGTGGATGTCGGCCGCCGCTGCCTGGCCGTTGGTCGTGCGCAGGGTCACGAGGTCGCCACCGACGCCTCGCTTCAGCCGGTCCGGCGTGCCGAGTCCCACGATCCGACCGTGGTCGATGACGGCGATCCGGTCGCTGTACTCCGCCTCGTCCATGTAGTGCGTGGTGAGGAAGATGGTCAACCCCTCCTGTTCACGCAGCCGGAGGAGGTAGTCCCATATGTGGCGCCGCGTCTGGGGATCGAGACCGAGTGTCGGTTCATCGAGGAAGAGGACCTTGGGGTGGTGCAGGAGGCCGCGTGCGATCTCCAGCCGCCGCTTCATGCCGCCGGAGTAGGTGCGCACGCTGCCCCGTCGACGATCGGCCAGGTCGACCATCTCCATCAGCTCGGTCATGCGCCGCTCGCGCAGTTCGGCAGGGATGCCGTACGCATACCCGTGGAAACGCAGGTTCTGGTCGGCCGACAGGTACTCGTCAAGCGTCGTCTGCTGGAAGACCAGACCGATGGAGCGACGGACATCGCTTCGCTCGTGGAGCACGTCGAAGCCGTTGACATGGGCAGACCCGGCGCTCGGCGTGACGAGCGTGCAGAGCATGTTGATGGTGGTCGTCTTGCCGGCGCCGTTCGGGCCTAGGAATCCGAAGATCTCGCCCGGCTTCACGCTGAAGCTGACATCCTTGACCGCCTCGATCGCACCGAAGCGCTTGGCGAGTCCGGCGACCTCGATCATGGACGCAGGTCCGTCATTGGTCATGGTGAGCCGCAGCGTAGCCCACTAACCACGGCATCGCCGTCCGCGAGCCCCGACCTCAGTCCTCGCTCGCCACCGATTCGAGGCTCCAGACCTTCATCGGTCCCTTGCCCTTCACCTCGGTCTCGCCGCGCGACTCCAGGGTGGCCACGCCGTCCAGCAGGCTGGCGGTCGAATCCGCCACGATCACGCTCCCCGGCTCGGCCAGCCCGGCCATGCGCGCCGCGGTGTTGACCGTGTCGCCCCACAGGTCGTACGAGAAGCGCCGGCTGCCGATCACGCCGGCCACCAACGGCCCGCTGGCGATTCCCACCCGGACATGGAGTGCTGGCCAATCGGTGTCCAGTTCAGTCCGCAGCGCGGGCTCGATCTCCACGGCCATGGCAGCGGCAGCACGCGCGTGGTCGGCGCGTGGCTGCGGAACGCCGGCCACCGCCATGTAGCCGTCGCCGAGCGTCTTGATCTTCTCCAGGCCGTGGCGCGCGGTCAGATCGTCCAGCGTCTCGAAGACGCGGCCGAGCAGTTCCACCACGCGCTCCGGTGTCGTCTCTTCAGCGAACGCGGTGAACGAGACGATATCGGCGAACAGGACCGATGCGGCCTCGTGACGGTCGGCGACCATGGTGCTGCCGCGTTTCAGTCGATCGGCGACGGAGGCGGGCAGCACGTTGAGCAACAACTCCTCGGACCTGGCCGTTGCGGCGTCGCGTTGGCGCAGGAAATAGACGAGGGCGGTCAGGGTGGTGAAGAGCGGCCCGGCGACG
>JAOUHE010000262.1 GCA_029865285.1 Chloroflexota bacterium | reverse complement strand
CACCCTGATTCGGTCAACCGACTGTATGCGTCCAGTACGTCCGTTACACATCGATGCCCACGGAGGCCAGGTATTCGGCCGGGGTGAGGTAGCCGAGCGCCTGGTGGGGTCGGATCGTGTTGTAGACCGTCTCCCAGGCACGCAGCTCGATCTGGAAGGCCGCCAGATCTGGTTCGGCGTCGGTCACCTCGTAGAACTCCTCGGCGTGGGTCCGGTTGGCTCGCTCGACCGCGCCATGGAGCTTGGGCGAACGGGGCGGCAGCACGAACAGGCGGATGGCGCGCTCGGCGCAGGCCGCTTCGAACTCGGCCATGAACTCGCTCCCGTTGTCGATGCTGATCGCCCGGACCCCGAACGGCATCCGCTCGGCCAGCCGATCGAGGACCGCGGCCGCGGCCAGCGCGGTCGCCCGCGGGCCGAGCTCGACGACATCCCAGCGCGACACGACATCGCGCGCCGTGAACTGCTTCCAGATCTTGCCCGGCAGGGGTCGGATGTCGAGGGTGTCGAGTTCGACCAGGTCGCCCGGGCGCTCGATCGGATAGCCGGCCGGCTTGCGGACCGCGTACGGCCGTGCCCAGCGCCGCTGGTGGATGCTCATCCGGTGGCGGCGGGCCGGTTCGCGCAGCTCGCCGGCGTGGCGCAGGCGGACCAGGATCCGGCCGATCATCGAGCTCGACAGGTGGATCCCCTGGCGGCGAAGCACGACGCGCAGCTTGTCCTTGCCCCAGCGCGGGTACGTCTCGCGCACGATCCTGACCGCGCGCAGCTCGTCGATCGTCCACGTCGGACGACGCCGCCGGCGCGGCGCCGAGGAGCGATCCTCGAGGGTCTCCAGGCGGTACCGCTCGAAGCGCGCCAGCCAGCGATAGACGGTCGGCCGGCTGACCCCGAAGTGGCGGGCGGTCAGGCTGACCCGGGCCCCGTGGGCGTGGTGCCAGTCGACCATCGCCAGGCGCATCCGGGCCGGCCGCGTCAGGTCCGGCGCGAGCTGCCGTGGCCGGACCGAGAAGGACGGGATATTGGTGCGCAGCCGGCCACTGGCGCCCGCCCCGCTCCGCGGCGAGCGACCCCGCTTAGACTTGGCCATCGAGAGCCTCCGTTGCTGCTGGTTGCTGACACATCCAGCGTAGCGGGGCTCTCACTCCATTCTCAGCCGGATCCGTCCCCACTCCGCGCCCAGCCCCGGTGTCACGGACGTATCTGGACGCGCTCACCGACGCGCCATCGCGACCGCAGGGTGCCGGCCCGTCGCGGCGCGCCGAGCCCCGCGTGGGAGCCGCCGGCCTGCGCTCAGGGCGCGTAGAGCCACTCGGTGAAGGCGAAGTTCTTGCCGAGGTTCTCCGCGACCGAGCCGTGGAACGACGTCCGGTAGCGGGCGTCGATGAGCCACGGTTGCCAGCGGTCGTCCCCGGCCGCCGGGTAGTTCGCCTCCTCGACCAGCCAGGTGACGGCCCGCAGCAGCGCCTTGTCCTCCCACGACCAGGCCGCATGCCCCGCCTGGGAGAGCAACTCGGCCTGCAGGACGGCGCCCTGAAGGGCCTCCCAGGCGTAGTTCTCCTTCGGAGGCGGCCAGGTGTAGTCGCCTCCGCGGCGCTGGTCGTCGGGCTGGACCCCGTCGAGGCTGTGCCCGTCGCGCGTACAGCCCACCGGGTTGATCCCGACCGGCTTGGCCGGGTCGCACTGCCAGCTGAGATCGCCGTAGGTGAAGCCGGCGTAGGCCGAGCGATCGCCGAGCCAGCCGCGGAAGACCTTGGCCTGCCGAGCGAGCTGCTTCGTGTCCCCGAGGTAGCGGGCGACGGCGACCCGGGCCGCGCCGGCGTGGGTCCCCCAGTTGTTCGGGCGACCTTCGGCGGTGCTCACGAGGGTGGCTCCATCGAGGACCTTGGTGAACAGCGAGCGCAGCCACGGCCGGAACACCTTCTTGTCGAACGCCGGGTCGGCGCTGCGGAGGTCGATGAGATCCGCGGCGAGCACGAAGCCCGGGAGGTTTCGGCCGAGGGCGAGCGTCCGCCCGCCCTTCTCGGTCCCGACGACGGCCTTGAGCGCCTTCACC
>JAOUHE010000006.1 GCA_029865285.1 Chloroflexota bacterium | reverse complement strand
CATCAGCGTCAGCAACTGGTCAACCACCGAGACCGATATCGACCGCACGGCAGACGCGATCTTCAGCGCGGTGCGCGGCTGAGCTCCGGTCGCGATCGAGACGACTCCGAGGCCGAGAGGCAGCGCAAGCACGGTGACGACGGTTCGCGCCGTCGGTACACTCCCGGCACCAGTGCGAATACTGCCTGCCCGCTTGACGGCGTTGATTAACGTGCCGCTTCTGCGGCGCGTCTCGTTCCATGCCAGACGGATCGGCCGCGGGCTGGACCGCCACTTCTTCTTGAGTCTGCTCAGCGCGGTCGCCGCATTCGTTGCGGCCGCCACCGTGTTCGTGGCGCTGTTCGAGGGAAAGCTGACCGTGGGCGGGATCGGCAGCACGCTGTACTGGGCGGTCACCACCGTCATCGGCTCGGGAGACTCGAGCTATGTCACCAGCTTCGGTGGCTTCATCGTGAGCTGGGTGCTTGCCTTCTTCGGCGTGGCGCTCGTGGCAGCCATGACGGGTGCGGTGGTGGGGTTTGTGATCGACTATCTGCTGAAGGAGGGCCAGGGAATGGGTGCCGCCGGCTTTCGGGACCACATCGTCGTGTGCGGGTGGAACACGACCGCGCGCGACCTGATCGGGGAGCTCAAGGGCGATGAGTACCGAGCCATGGTCGTGGTCCTCCACGACAGCGAGCGGAACCCCGCCGGCGAGGGCGTCTACTTCGTTCGCGGCGACATCACCCGGGTCGATGACCTCGATCGCGCAGGCATCCGCGAGGCCACCAGCGCCATCGTCTTCCCCGCAGCCTCGACTGACGAAGCCGACATGCGCTCGATCCTGTGCGTGATGGCGATCGAGTCGGTGGCGCCCCAGGTGCGGACCGTGGTCGAGGCCAACAGCCCCGTCCACGTCGAGCATTTCAAGCAGGCGCATGCGGACGAGGTGCTCGTCACCTCGCGCCTGGCGTCGCGCCTGCTGGCTCGCTCCGCCCTGTACCCCGGCCTGACCGGGATCGTGACCGACCTGGTCTCGGGCGGCGAAGGCTCTGAGCTGTACCGGGTCGCACTACCGGATCGGTACACCGGGCTCTCCGTGGACGAGCTGTCGGCCGTTCTGCGCAGCGAGCATCACGCCACGCTCCTGTCCATCAGCCGCGGCGGCGGCTCGATCACCAACCCGCCGGCGAGCTTCATCCTGGAGCCCGGCGATGATGCCGTCGTGGTGGCCGTGGGATTGACCGGACTCAAGCCGCTGCATCTCCAGCACGAGTGATGGATCCCCCGACGCCGGTGGCGACGTCAGCCGCGGCGGGGCCAAGCGAGGTTCCGGCGTGTGGTGTAATCGGGGCCCCACACGCTGAGCGCCTTACGAGGTACCGATGACCGTCACCTCCACCGATCGGCTCACCACCGACGAAATCCTGCGCCTCAACCGCGAGTACACCTTCTTCTCCTGGTCGGCACAGGCCAAGATCAACCCGATCGTCATTGACCGCGCCGAGGGGATCCACTTCTGGGACCCCGACGGCAAGCGCTACATCGACTTCAACTCGCAGTTGATGAGCGTCAACATCGGCCATGGCGACAAGCGCGTGGCCGATGCCATCGCCGAGCAGGCCCACAAGCTGGCCTTCGCCGCCCCGCAGTTCGCCACCGAGGTCCGCGGCCGGCTGGGCCAGCTCCTCGCCGAGATCACGCCGGGCGACCTGAATCGGTTCTTCTTCACCCTCGGCGGCGCCGAGGCGAACGAGAACGCGCTGCGCATGGCGCGCATGTACACCGGACGCCAGAAGGTGATCGCCTATCACCGCTCGTACCACGGCGCGACCGCCGGAGCGATCAGCGTCACCGGCGACCCACGACGCTGGGCGAATGAGCCAGGCATCCCAGGCATCATCCGCGTCCTCGACCCGTGGCGCTGGGCGCGCAGCGAGGCCGAACCGGTCGACGAGCACCTCGCCTACATCGAAGAGGTGATGCAGTACGAGGGGCCGCACACCATCGCCGCCTTCATCATGGAGACCGTCACCGGGACGAACGGGATCCTGATCCCGCCCGACGGATACCTCCAGGGGATCCGCGAGCTGTGCACCAGGTACGGCATCGTCATGATCGCCGACGAGGTGATGGCCGGCTTCGGCCGCACCGGGCGCTGGTTCGCCGTCGATCACTGGAACGTGGTCCCCGACCTGCTGACCATGGCCAAGGGACTGACCAGCTCGTACATGCCGCTCGGCGCGGTGGCGATGAGTCCCAAGATCGCCGAGCACTTCAACGAGCGCGTCTACTTCGGCGGCCTCACCTACTCGTCCCATCCGATCAGCTGCGCCGCGGCCATCGCCGCGGTCAACGTCCTGCGCGACGACGACCTCGTTGGAAACGCCGCACGCCTCGACCCGGTGATGAAGGAGCTGCTGGCAGGGCTCCAGGCGCGGCACCCGAGCGTTGGGACCGTGCGCAGCATCGGCCTGTTCGGGATCTTCGAGCTGGTGCGTTCTCGCGAGACGATGGAGCCGATGGCGCCCTTCAATGGCACCTCGCCGGAGATGCAGGCGCTCGACGCGCGCCTGCGGGCCGACGGCCTGTACACCATGTTCCACTGGAACCAGGCCTTCACCAACCCGCCGCTGTGCATCACCGAGGATCAGCTGCGCGAGGGGTTCGCGATCATCGACCGGGCCCTCGACGCGACCGATGCGGCGATCGCCTGAGGTCATCCCGGCCGCGGGGCCCCCGGTCCGGTCGAGGCTGGGGCGGGCGCGGATCTACCTGCTCTTCGTGGTCGGGCTGCTCGTCGTCTGGGAGGCGGCCAAGTTCATCGGCGGCGACCCGTGGCGCTATTTCGGCTGGGAGTGGCGCCCGCCGCTGAAGTTCAACGTCCTCAATGACCAGGGCCTTCCGCACGTGTGGGACATCGTCGGCACCATGATCGGGCCGTACCGGCGCAATGCCGATCAGTCGCTGTTCGTATATCTGCTGCTCAAGGCGCTCTACACCTGGCGCGAGGCCGCCATCGGCTTCGTCCTCGGCGGCGCGCTCGGCATGGCTCTCGCCGCCGCGTTCGTGCACTCGCAGCTGCTCGAGCGTGCCTTCGTCCCGTACGTCGTGGCCAGCCAGACGATCCCCATCGTGGCGCTGGCGCCGATGATCGTCTTCTTCTTTGGCAACAACGTCCTGAGCGTGGTGATCATCGCCACGTACCTGACCTTCTTCCCGGTGACGATCGCCATGATCCGCGGGCTGCGTTCGCCTGATCCGCGGGCACTGGAACTGATGCGCTCATTCGCGGCGTCTCGGCGCACCATCCTGTGGAAACTGCGCCTTCCCGCCTCGCTCCCGTACCTGTTCACCGCGCTGAAGATCACCGCCACCGCCAGCATCGTGGGCGCGATCATCGGAGAGGGGCCGGGCGCCATCCAGGGCGGCCTGGGCTGGTCGATCATCGAGTTCAACCAGCAGTACATCACCAACCCGTCCAAGCTGTGGGGCGCCATCTTCGTCGCGGCGCTCCTGGGCGTGAGCTTCTACAGCCTCGTTCGTCTGGTCGAACTGCGTGTTCTCCGCGGCCGACCCGAGGCCAGCGCCGGATGACAGGAGAACGGGTGACCGATGTGCCAGTAGTGAGCCTCGCCGGGGTCGACAAGGACTTCGCGCTTCCGGGTGGGGCCACCATGACGGCCCTGACCGGGATCGACCTGGATCTGCGACGCGGCGAGTTCGTCTCGCTCATCGGTCCGTCCGGCTGCGGGAAGTCGACGCTGCTGCGGCTGATCGGCGACCTGACCCAGCCGAGCGCCGGGGTGGTCACCGTCAACGGCAAGCCGGCACCCCAGGCTCGGCTCGACCGCGATTACGGGATGGTCTTCCAGGCGCCGGTCCTCTTTGACTGGCGCACCGTCGAGGAGAACGTGCGACTGCCCCTGGAGCTGACCGGGCAGGAGCGCACTGCGCGCGACGCCCGGGTCGCGGAGATGCTCGAGCTCGTGGAACTGCCGGACTTTGCGCGGCACTACCCGTACCAGCTCTCCGGGGGGATGCAACAGCGCGTGGCGATCGCCCGGGCGCTCACCTTCTCCCCCGCGATCCTGCTCATGGACGAACCGTTCGGCGCGCTCGACGAGATGACCCGCGAGCGGATGAATTCCGAGGTGCTCCGCATCTGGGAGCAGACCGGCATCACCGTGGTCTTCGTGACGCACTCCATCCCCGAGGCAGTCTTCCTGTCGAGCCGCGTGGTGGTGATGAGCGCGCGACCCGGACGGATCACGCGGATCGTCGAGGTCGACCTGCCTCGTCCCCGCGGGGTCGAGACGCGCGAGAGTCGCCGCTACTTCGAGATGGTGACCCAGGTGCGCGAGGCGCTGCGCAGCGGAGAGGGAAGCGGCACGAGCGACGATTCGCTGGCCTCGATCGAGCGCGCCGAAGCTGAGGGTCTGACCGGGTGAAACGGGCATTCGCGATCCTGCGCCACAACGCCCCGGCGATCATCGTCCTGGTCGGTGGCATCGCCCTGTGGGAGGCGGTAATCCGCGGCCTCGCGATCCGGGCCTTCATCCTGCCGGCGCCCTCGTCCATCGCGCGCGCACTCGGCGAGAACTGGACGACCGGGTACCAGATCCTGCCCGCGGCGCAGGCCACGCTCCAGGAGGCCGGCGGCGGCCTGATCGCCGGCGCGCTTCTCGGGCTGGCGGTTGCCTTTGCCGTTGCCCGCTATCCGAGTGCACGGGACATCGTGCTGCCGGTGGGGATCGCGGTGAACGCCATCCCGATCGTCGCCTTCGCGCCCCTCGCGAACCAGTGGTTCGGCTCGCAGAGCGTCTATTCCAAGATGGCCATCTCGGCGGCGCTCGTCTTCTTCCCGATCATGATCAACGTGCTCCGCGGCCTGACCTCGGTGAACGCATCGTCCCTGGAGCTCATGCGCTCCTACGCCGGCAGCGAGATGGCGGTGCTGACCAAGGTACGCATCCCCAATGCGCTCCCCTTCTTTCTCACCGGACTCAAGATCGGGACCACGCTGAGCCTTATCGGCGCCGTCGTCGGGGAGTACTTCGGCGGGCTCAACGTGGCCCTCGGCCGGGTGGTGGTCGAGAGCGCCAGCACGCTGTCGTTCGAGGTGACCTGGGCCGCCATCGCGGTTGTGTCGGCGGTGGGGATCGTCATGTACCTCGCCGTCCTGGCGGCCGAGCGGGTCCTCATACCGTGGCACCCATCGGTCCGCGGCGAACGGGTGGCGTAGGGGCGACATCCCACGCAGTTGACCCTATCGCGGGCGTCGCGCCGCCCGTAGAATCACGTGATTCGGGGAGGCGGCCCGCCCACGGGCCTACGGATCAGTCGAGGAGGCAAGATGAGGGTATTCCGCATCGGAACGGTGGCCATGCTCGCCGCCGCCGTGGTGCTCGCCGGATGTTCGGCGCCGGCCAAGGTACGGCTGCAGCTGCAATGGTTCCCGCAGGCACAGTTCGCCGGCTACTACGCCGCCCAGGAGCTGGGTTACTACGAGGCAGAGGGGATCGAGGTCGAGATCGTGCCGGGCAGCGCGGAGATTGCGCCGCAGACGGTTGGATCCGCCTCCAACGGTCCCGAATTCACCCTGTCATGGGTTCCCAAGGTTCTCCAGGCTCGCGAGAGCGAGACCGGCTCGGACCTGGTGAACATCGCCCAGATCTTCCAGCGGGCCGGGACCTTGTCCGTCTCGTGGAAGTCGAGCGGCATCACCTCGGTCGCTGACTTCGCCGGCAAGAAGGTCGGAGCCTGGGGCTTCGGCAATGAGCTCGAGGTCATCGCGTCCGCCCTCAAGGAAGGCCTGGTCGCGGGCGAGGACTTCACCCAGGTGACCCAGGGCTTCAGCATGGCCGAGCTGATCGCGGCGTATGACGGCTGCGAAGCCGCCGACACCGATTGCGTGGATGTCGCCGAGGCGATGACCTACAACGAGTACGCGCAGCTGCTGGAGACGACCAACCCGGACACCGGCGATCTCTTCCAGCCAGATGACCTGAACGTCATCAACTACAACGATGTCGGGACGGCCATGTTGCAGGACGCCGTCTGGGCGCGTGCATCCTGGCTCGCCGAGGGCAACAACGAAGACGTCGCAGTCAAGTTCCTGCGCGCCTCGTTCAAGGGCTGGATCTATTGCCGCGACAATCCGGCGGAGTGCGAGCAGTTCGTGGTCGACGCCGGTAGCACCCTTGGCGCCGGCCACCAGAAGTGGATGATGAACGAGATCAATGCGTTGATCTGGCCGTCACCGGACGGCGTCGGCATGCTCGATGCGGGCCTCTGGTCGCAGACCGTGGACACCGCGCTCGAGGCCGGCATCATCACCGCTGCACCGGACGCGGCTTCCTACCGCACCGACCTCGCCGCAAAGGCCCTCGAGGGGCTGAGCGACGCGACCGGCACCGGCTGGACGAAGGCCACTGTGGCGATCACCCCCGGCGGCGAGTAGCCGCTCGCTCGCCTCTGGCGAACCGAGGCCCCCTCCGTCCGCGGAGGGGGCCTCCCCTTTCCAAGCAGCTTCAGAGCAGGTAGCGCAGCCAGACGTACCCGGTCGAGATGGCCATCGAGCCGACCGTCACCGGCAGCCCGTAGCGCAGGAAGGTGCGGAACGAGATCGGGTGCCCCTCGCGCTCGGCGAGGCTGGCGAGGATCACGTTGGCCGACGCGCCGATGATGGTGGCGTTGCCGCCGAAGTCGGCACCGATCGCCAGCGACCACCACAGCGCGTCACCGGCGTGCCCGGTGGGCCCGGCCAGCTCGGTCACGACCGGGATCATGGTGGCGGTGTACGGGATGTTGTCGACGATCCCCGACAGGATCGCCGACACCCACAGCAGCAGGACCGCGGTCGGCGCCAGCGCGCCGCCGGTGACGTCCACGATTGCGCCTGCGACCGCCTCGATCAGGCCGATCTCGATCACCCCGGCCACCAGCATGAACAGGCCGATGAAGAAGAAGAGGGTCGGCCACTCGACGTCACGCAGGACCTCGTGGGGATCCTCGCGGGCGACCACCATCAGCACGATCGCCCCGGCGAGGGCGACGGTGGCGGGCTCGTAGCCGAGCGGTCCGTGCAGGAGAAAGCCGACCAGCGTGGCGCCCAGGATGATCAGCGAGCGACGGAGCAGGATCGGGTCGGTGATCATCTGGCGCTCATCGAGCGCCAGCAGCGCGTCGCGCATCTCCGGATCGATGTGGAGCTGGCTACGGAAGATCCAGCGGCAGGCGACCAGGTAGACCACCAGGATGACGACGCCGAGCGGCGTCATGTTGACAAGGAAGGCGACGAAGTCGAGACCGGCGGCGCTGCCGATCAGGATGTTCGGCGGGTCGCCGATCAGCGTGGCCGCACCACCGATGTTGCTGGCCAGGATCTCGCTGATGATGTACGGCATGGGGCTGACGCCGAGCCGGGCGGCCAGGAAGAGGGTGATCGGCCCGACCAGGACCACGGTGGTGACGTTGTCGAGGAAGGCCGAGGCGACCGCGGTGATGACGCTCAGCACCACCAGCAGCCGGTAGCCGTCACCCCCCGCGAATCGAGCGGCCCGGACCGCCAGCCAGCCGAAGACGCCCGTCTTCCGGATGATGCCGGCCAGGATCATCATCCCGGTCAGCAGGAAGATGACGTTGAAGTCGATGTGCTCGAACGCGCGATGCTGGCTGACGATCCCCAGCAGGATCATCGCCACGCCGCCGGCGAGCGCCGCGACCGTCTTGTGAATCCATTCCGTTGCGATCAGCGTGTACGTGACCAGGAAGACGGTGATCCCAACGACCACCTCAAGGCTCACGGATTGCTCTCCGTCCGGTCGGCCTCGGCCGGTCTCAGCAAGCCGGCACGGCCGGTCGCCCGCACCCATACCAGGAGCAACTCGAGCTGGTCGAGGTAGCTGACGACGCGGCCGCCCTCGTCCACGATCGGCAGGCCGTTGAGCCTCGCCTTGTGCATCGTCTCGAACGCGTCGCGCACCGTCGCGGTGAGCCGTACCGACGTGGGCCCGAGCATGACATCCGCGGCCACCCGGGCACGGATGTGCTGGGCGTACTCAAGCGCGGCCTCGACGTCGTCGATGGCGCCAAGGAACTCCTCGGGCACGATCTTGAGGAAGATGTCGTTCACCAGCAGCCGGACCGGTACCAGGCCGATCAACCGGCCCCTCTCATCCACGACGGAAATGACCCGGCACCCCGGGGTCTCGATCGCCAGCTCGGCGAGCCGCTGCAGGCTGTCGCTCTCTTTGACGAGGATCGGGTCGGTACCGCGCAGCAGCCGATCAACCGCGCCGATCGCGGTCCCCTGGGTGATCTGTTCGGGGGTCAGGTCCACAGCACACTCCGCACAAACAACGAAGACCACGTCACGTGCGCAGTCTCCACCTCTGGGATCGGCGATATGGGCCCGTCCCTGGCCCGTCCGCTTCCGCGGTGTGCTGCCAGTGTAGTCGTCCGCATTCGATCGGGGCAAGGTTCGGCCAGGTTCTGGAGAGGGTTCCAGACCGGGTCGGGCGCTGGTTGCGTGCTACCCTTTGAGGCCGAAGGAGATCTTCTGCTGACCCCCACTCCTACCCCGACGCCGCAGTCCGCGCTCGACGCCGAGGGCCTGAGCCAGGTCCGCCGCGTCGGCAGCGCCGACCTGATGGTGGGCATCCCGAGCTTCGGGAACGCCGAGACGATCGGCTACGTCGTGCGTGCCGCCACCGCCGGCATGGTGCAGTACTTCCCGGACCTCAAGCCGATCCTGGTGAACTCCGACGGCGGCTCGCCCGATGACACGCCCCGGGTGGCGATCAGCACCGAGAGCCCGGAGTACATCGAACGCGTGATCCTGATCCGCCCGCGCCACAAGCTGCAGCGGATCAGCTTCACCTACCACGGCACGAGCGGCAAGGGCACCGCCGTGCGCGCCCTCTTCGAGGTCGCGCGTGAGCTCGAGGTGAAGGCCATGGTGATGGTCGACTCGGACCTGCGCAGCATCGTCCCGGAGTGGGTCGAGCTGCTGGCCGGACCGATCCTCAAGGGCGGCTACGACTTCGTGGCGCCGATGTACGCCCGCTACAAGTACGACGGAACGATCACCAACAACATCGCGTACCCGCTCACCCGCGCGCTGTACGGGACGCGCATCAGGCAGCCGATCGGTGGCGACTTCGCGGTGAGCGGGGACCTGGTGCAACGCTACCTGGAGCTCGATACCTTCGACGAGCTGACCGCCCGCTTCGGGATCGATATCTGGATGACGCACTCGGCGATCAACGAGGGCTTCGCCGCCTGCCAGGCGCGGCTGGGCGCCAAGATCCATGACGCAAAGGACCCCGCCTCGGACCTCGGGCCGATGTTCCGCCAGGTGGTCGGCACGCTGTTCAAGATGGCGGGGCACTACGCGGACCGCTGGCTGAAGGTTCGCGGCTCGCACCCGATCCCCGAGTACGGCTTCGAGCGGGTCGTGGCACCGGAGGAGATCAGCGTCAACCATGCCAAGCTGATCGACAACTTCGAGGCGGCCCGCCTGACGCACCTCGACGCCTGGAGCGAGATGCTCGGCCCCGAACAGCTGGAACGGGTGATGGGCGTCGAGTGCGACGTGCCGGCCACCTTCGGCTTCCCGGCCGAGCTGTGGATCCGCTGCCTGTACGACGCGCTCGTCGCGTTCCATCGGCCCGGCATCGACCAGGAGCGCCTGCTCGCCGCCCTGACGCCCCTCTACTTCGCGCGCACTGCCGGCTTCATAACCGAGACGACCGAGATGACGACCGACCAGGCCGAGCGGGTGATCGAGGCCCAGGCGCTCGCCTTCGAAGGGCTGAAGCCGTACCTGGTCAAGCGTTGGACGGAGATGTCGGTCGCGCGGAGTGGCGGCTGATGCCGGCCCGTCGCAGTCCGTATCGCATCCTTCTGCCGCTGGCGAACCCGCGGACTGCAGGCGACCTGGTGCGCATCGGCGCCGGGATTCGGGCCGGCCGCACCACCGAGATCACGGCGCTCGGGATCGTGGAGGTCCCGGAGGGGGTCTCTCTGTCGCAGGGCGCCATCCAGGCGAGGACTGCTCGCCGGCTCCTCCAGCGCGTCCTGACCTTCGGCGACGAGGAGGAGGTCGAGATCCGGACGATGGTGCGGATCGGGCGGCGGGCGGCCGATGGCGTCATCGAGGCGGTCGCCGAGGAGAACACCGACCTGGTCATCTTCGGCTGGGGCGGCCCGGCCGCGCATGCAGCCCCCGGTGACACGCCGCCGGACGAGGGGGATGCCAGGGTGTTCACCTCGACGATCGACGCGGTGGTGCGGGAGTCGCCATGCGACATCGCCGTGGTCAAGCAGCGCGGCCTTGAGCACGTGCGGTCGATCCTGGTGCCGGTCCGCGGCGGACCGCACGCCGAGCTGGCGATGCGCGTCGCTCGCGACCTGGCGACGCGATTCCGCGCACAGCTGGTGGTCCTGCACGTGGTGCCGGAGAAGATCGGCGATCGGGCCCGCAAACGGCAGCAGGCCGCGCTGGATGCGTTCATGGCGGAGCACGGCAAGGGCCGGCGCCTGACCGGCAAGCTGGTCGAGGCGACCTCGGTCCGACGGGCCATCATTCGAGAGGCAGCGCAGCACGATCTGGTGGTGATGGGTGCATCGGCCCAACCGGCCAACGCGGCCGCCGACGGACGCTTCCTGTTCGGGATCGTGGCGGAGGCGGTCGCCTCCAAGGCGAAGCCGACGGTGATCGTGGTCAAGACGAAGCTCCGCCCTGACCGTGCAACCTTTGACGAGCTGCGGTCGGCCGAGGGATCGTTGCCGGCCGCCGACGACTACGTGGAGCGCAGCCACTCGTTGGCGACCATGGTCGATCGCTGGTTTGCGGAGAACACCTTCCACGCCAGCGAGTTTCGTGACGTCGCCAAGCTGGTCGAGCTCAAGGAGCGCCACGGTCTGACAATCAGCGTAGGACTGCCAGCGCTCAACGAGGAGCAGACCATCGGGCAGGTCATCCGGCGGATCAAGGGTCCACTCATGGACCGCCTGCCGCTCATCGACCAGCTGGTCGTGATCGATTCCGATTCGACCGATCGCACCGCCGAGATCGCCGCCGAGCTTGGCGTCCGGGTCGTGCGTCACAGCCAGATCCTGCCCGAGGTTGGCACCCATGTCGGCAAGGGTGAGGCGCTCTGGAAGAGCCTCCACGTGCTCGACGGCGACATCGTCGCCTGGATCGACACCGACATTCGCAACATCCAGCCGCGCTTCGTCTTCGGCCTCCTTGGGCCGCTGCTGCGCGAGCCGCGCATCCAGTACGTCAAGGGCTTCTATCAGCGCCCGATCAGGGAGGGTGACAAGCTGGTCGCCGAAGGGGGCGGCCGCGTCACCGAGCTGCTGGCACGGCCGCTCATCAACCTGTTCTTCCCCGAGCTGTCGGGGATTATCCAGCCGCTCTCCGGCGAGTACGCCGGGCGGCGTGCACTCCTCGAGTCGGTCTCGTTCTTCACCGGCTACGCGGTCGAGACCGGGCTCCTCGTGGATATCCTCGACGCCGTGGGGCTGCCGGGCATCGGCCAGGTCGACCTCGAGCGCAGGGTCCACCGCAACCAGCCGCTCGCCAACCTGTCCCAGATGTCCTTCGTGATCCTGCAGGCGGCGATCCGCAAGCTCGAGGAGCGTCACCGGATCGAGCTGCTGACCGAGGTTGGGCGGGGCATGAAGCTGATCAACCGCGGGCCGGATCAGTTCAACCTGGAAGTCCGCGAGATCGGCGACGAGCTGCGGCCACCGATCAACACCGTGCCGGCCTACCTCGAGCGACGCAAGCAGTTGCTGGGCCGATGAGCGCCGGCGTACTCCGCGTGGTGCTGGCGCCTGATTCCTTCGGAGGAGCGCTCGACTCGGTCGCCGTCACCGAGGCGATGGCGACCGGCTGGCTGCGCGCGCGCCCCGACGACGACGTCGTCCGCGCCCCGATGTCAGACGGCGGAGAGGGAACATTGGCTGCGCTCGAGGCCGCGCTGGGAGCGCACGCGGAGCGGCGCTCGGTACCCACCAGCGATCCGCTCGGCCGCCCGGTCATCGCGGACTGGCTCCTGCTCGACGGAGGCCGCGCTGCGTTCATCGAGATGGCCACCGCCTCCGGACTGGCGCGCCTGCTGCCCGCGGAACGCACCGCGGCCTCGGTCCGCGTCGCCTCGACCCGCGGCACTGGTGACCTGATCCGGTCCGCGCTGGATGCCGGGGTCGAGCGGATCATGCTCGGCCTCGGGGGGTCGGCGACCAATGACGGGGGCGCCGGTCTGCTGACGGCCCTGGGGGTCCGCCTCGAAGATGCCGACGCCGCGGAACTGCCGCCCGGCGGCGCGGCGCTGGCGCGCCTGGCGCGCGCAGACGCGACGCACGTTGACCCGCGCCTCGCCTTGGTGGAGATGGTCATCGCGTCGGACGTGACAAACCCGCTGTGTGGACCGGTCGGTGCCACCGCGACCTATGGTCCGCAGAAGGGCGCCGATGCGGACGCGATCGCAGAACTCGACGCGGCCCTGGAGGTGTTCGGCCGTGCCGTCGAGGCGGCCTCCGGTCGAGCCGTGGCTGATGCACCCGGGGCGGGGGCGGCGGGCGGCACCGCGGCCGGCCTGCTCGGATTCACGAACGCCAGACTGCAGCCGGGCGTCGACGTCGTGGCGGGGATGATCGGCCTGGCGGAGATGCTGGTCGGGGCCGACCTGGTGATCACCGGTGAGGCGCGGGCGGACGAGCAGACCCTGGCCGGCAAGGCCGCCATGGGCGTGGCCACGCTGGCCCGTCACGCTGGCGCTTCGGTCGTGCTCCTGTGTGGAGCGCTGGGGCACGGCGCGGCCGTCCTCGACGGATCGGGCCTCTTCGACGTGGTCCAGCCGATCATCGATCGGCCACAGACCCTCGAGGAGGCGATGGCCGACACCGAGCGGCTGCTGGCCAATGCGGCGGAACGGCTGGCGCGCAGCGTCAGCATCGGGGAGCGGACCTAGTTCGGCTTCGGCTCCCCGTCCCAGGCCTCGTCGATCCGCTCCACCAGCTCGTCGAGCGAGTCCACCACCAGGGCAGGGACGACCCCCGGCGGCAGCTGCTGGATGAGCCCCCACGGTCCGCGGCGGATCCAGACCGACCGCATCCCCGCCTCTGCCGCCGGGATCACGTCATTCTCGACGCGGTCACCGACGTAGGCGACCTCCCCGGGTGGTGGCGAACCGATCAGCTCGAGAGCCCTGGCGAAGAAGGCCGGATCGGGCTTGGAGAGCCCCATCTCCGCGCTCATGGCCATCACCTCGGCCTCGACCCCCAGGGCGCGCAGCTCGGCCGTCCGTTGCGCGGGCTGGTTGGCAATGATCGCCAGGCGGTATCCGCGATCGCGCAGGGCGGTCATCGAACGCCTGGCGTCCGGGTACAGGTCGGCCGCCTGGAAGCCGGCGTAGGCACCTTCCATGGTGCCCGCCCATTCCCGCCAGTTGGGGATGCCGAACCAGGCGAAGACGTCGTGATGCTGCCCGCCGCCGGCGATCTGGGCACCGAGCGCCGCCATGAAGGTGAGGCGCGGGATGCCGAGCTGATCGGCCCAGGTCGACCAGACCCGCGTCTCGTCGATCAGCGTCTCTCCGACGTCGAGGATGACCCAGCGTTGCATGCGGCTAGGCGTTCTTGACTCCGGAGACGAGCGCCTGGACCGTCTTCTTTGCATCGCCGAAGAGCATCGCCGTCTTCGGATCGGAGTAGAGCGGGTTGGCGATGCCGGCAAAGCCGGCCGCCATCGATCGCTTGAGCACCACGACGTTGTGCGCATGGTCCACGTTGAGGATCGGCATCCCGTAGATCGGTGAGCTCTGATCCGTCCGCGCCGCCGGGTTCGTGACGTCGTTGGCCCCGATCACCAGGGCCACATCGGCGTTGGCAAAGTCGTCGTTGATCTCGTCCATCTCCTTGAGGCGCTCGTACGGGACATTCGCCTCGGCCAGCAGCACGTTCATGTGTCCAGGCATGCGTCCCGCGACCGGGTGAATGGCGAACTCGACATCCACGCCCCTCGCGACCAGCAGGTCCATCAGTTCGCGGACCGGGCCCTGGGCCTGCGCGACCGCCATCCCGTACCCGGGAACGATGATCACCTTCTTGCCGTAGGCCATCAGCACGGCAGCGTCGTCGGCGCTGATCTCGCGTACCGTTTGCTCGCCGTCGGCGCCGGCCGCCACGGTCCCGCCGGCCGTTCCGAAGGCCCCGAACAGGACGTTGAAGAGCGACCGGTTCATGGCCCGGCACATCAACTGGGTCAGGATCCCACCGGATGCTCCGACCAGGGTGCCGGCGACGAGCAGCGCATAGTTGCCAAGGACGAAGCCGGTGGCCGCCACCGCGATGCCGGTGTAGCTGTTGAGCAGGCTGACGACGACCGGCATGTCGGCGCCGCCGATCGGCATCACCGCCGCCACGCCGAGCACCAGCGCCAGCGCCACGAAGACCAGGAACGGCGTCACGTCGTTGGTGAAGACGGTGAGAGCGACGCCGAGCCCCAGGATGCCGACGAGCAGGATCCCGGTGACCACCTTGTCGCCCGGATAGGTAACGGGGCGCCCCGAGACGATCCCCTGCAGCTTGCCGAAGGCGATGATCGAGCCGGTGAACGAGACCGAGCCGATCACGGCACCGAGCAGCGTGGCGACCATGAACGGGACCGAGAGCAGCTCCCGGCCGTCCCCGGCGAAGTGCAGGAACTCGGCCGCGGCGACGAGCGCGGCCGCCCCACCACCGGCGCCGTTGAAGATGGCCACCATCTGCGGCATGGCGGTCATCGGCACGCGCCGCGCACCGACCACGCCGGCCACGGCCCCGATCGGGATTCCGACGGCCAGGATCCAGACGGTCGAGAGCCCGTTCTCGCGCAGCACGAACTCGGTGATGAAGACCCACAGCACGACGATCGCCATGCCGGTCGCGGCCAGGCGATTGCCTCGGCGCGCGCTGGTCGGCGAGGCGAGGAACTTCAGGCCGAGGATGAAGGTGACCGATCCGACCAGGTAGACCAGAAAGGTGAGGATCTCGAGGGTGGTCACGACTCGCCCCCGGGCCGTCGCTTGAACATCTCGAGCATCCGGTCGGTGACCACGAAGCCGCCGACCACGTTGATGGTGCCCAGGATCACGCCCAGCAGTGCCAGCACGATGCGCAACGGTCCCTCCGCCGTGGCGGCTACCAGCATGGCGCCGACCACGATCACGCCGTGCACCGCGTTGGCGCCCGACATGAGGGGGGTGTGCAGCATGGTCGGGACCTTGCTGACCACCTCGTACCCGACGAACGCGGTCAACACGAAGACGAAGAGCGCCTGGAGGAGTACCTCGGTCGAGATCACCTCGGTCATGCGGCACCTCCGGTCGCAGGCGCCGCGGGCGCTTCCGGCGCTGGCGCTTCCGGCGCTGGCGGCGGCGCTTCGAGTCCGAGTGCCTTGGCCACCGGCTCGCTTACGACCCTTCCCTCGTGGGTGATGGTCGCGCCGCGGGTGATCTCATCGGAGAGGTCGAGGGTCACGGTTCCGTCCTTGATCAGGTGCTTGAGCAGCGTCTGGATGTTCTTGGCGTACATCTGCGTGGCGCTGCCGGGCATCATCGCCGGCAGGTTCGTCAGGCCGACGATCCGCACCCCGTGGCTGATCACCTCTTCGCCCGCGACGGTGCCCTCGACGTTGCCTCCGGCCTCGGCGGCCATGTCGACGATGACGCTCCCCGGCTTCATCGACGCGACCATCTCATCGGTGATCAGGCGCGGGGCTGGGCGCCCAGGGATGAGCGCCGTCGTGATGACGAAATCGGCCTCCTTGACCCGCTCGGCGATCAGTTCGGCCTGGCGGCGCTTGTAGTCGTCGCTCATCTCGCGGGCATATCCGCCGGCCGTCTCGGCGCCAGCCTTCTCCTCCTCGGTCATCTCGACCTCGATGAAGGTGGCACCCAGGCTCTGCACCTGCTCCTTGACGACCGGGCGCACATCGGTCGCCTCGACCACCGCGCCGAGCCGACGGGCGGTGCCGATCGCCATCAGGCCGGCGACCCCGGCTCCCATGATGATGCCGCGCGCCGGGCGCACGGTACCTGCGGCAGTGGTCAGCAGCGGCATGAACTTGGGCAGCCGATCGGCCGCCAGCAGGACCGCCTTGTAGCCGGCAACCGTCGCCTGGCTCGACAGCGTGTCCATGCTCTGGGCCCGCGTGATGCGCGGGATGGCGTCCATGCTGATCGCCGTCACGCCGGCATCGGCCAGGCGACTGGCAAGCTCCGGGTTCGAGAGTGTGCCGAGCGTGCCGATCAGGATCGTGCCGCGCCGCAGCATCCCGATCTCCTCGTCGGTTGGACGGCCGACGCGCAGCACGAGATCGGCCTGGCCGTAGAGGTCGGCAGCGTCGGCCGCAATGGTTGCGCCGGCCTCGGTGAACGCGGCATCGGGGATCGATGACGCCTCGCCGGCGCCGGCCTGGACGACGATCTCGACCCCGTCCGCGATGAGTGCGGCGGCGGCCTGGGGGGTCAGCGCGACCCGCGTCTCACCGGGCGCGGTCTCGCGTGGGACAGCGATCTTCATGGAAGTGTTCCTGTGGGCTTACACGGCAGAACCGCCGCAGCGGTCGGCGCGAGGCGGTTCGGGCGCAAAGTGTAGCAGAGGGGGCGGTGGGCTAGGCTAACCGTGACCATGAGCCTCGTCGTCGATTCGGTCTCGAAACGCTTCGGCCCCGTGCTCGCGCTCGACGCAACCAGCTTCAGCGTCGAGCCGGGCCATATCTTCGGCCTGCTGGGTGCCAACGGGGCCGGCAAGACGACCTGCATGCGGATCGTCCTCGACATCCTGCGACCCGACAGCGGCAGCATCAGCTGGCAGGGACGAGCCAACACCGATCTCCCGCGTCGCACGTGGGGCTACCTGCCCGAGGAGCGCGGCCTCTACCTGCGCATGCCGGTGATCGAGGTCCTGCGCTTCTTCGCCGCGCTCTACGGTGTCCCGGCGGCGCAGGCCACCGCCGAGGTCGGCGAGTGGCTGGAGCGCTTCCGCATTCCGCACTACCGGGACCGCCGTGTCGAGGAGCTGTCGAAGGGGAACCAGCAGAAGATCCAGTTCATCGCAGCCATCCTCCATGACCCCGAGGTGCTGATCATGGACGAGCCGTTCAGCGGCCTCGACCCGGTCAACGTGCAGCTCCTCAAGGAGGCATTTCTGGAGATGCGCGACCGCGGCAAGACGCTCATCTTCAGCACCCACCAGATGGAGACGGTCGAGGAGCTGTGCGAGTCGATCGCCATCGTCGATGCCGGGAGGGTCGTCGTCAGCGGCACGGTCCGTGACGTCAAGCGCGCCATGGGGCGCCAGGTGGTGCGACTCGCCACCGAGGAGGCAGACGGCGGCGATTGGGTCGAGCAACTGCCCGGCGTGACGCTCATCCGCCGCGGGGAGGACTACCTTGAGCTCCAAGTCCGCGACGGCGCCGACCCGCGCAGCATCCTGGCGGCCGCCATCGCTCGTGGCGAACGGGTGACCCGCTTCGAGATCGCCGATCCTTCGCTGGAGGAGGTTTTCATCGAACATGTGGGGCGCCCGGCTGCGGTCGAGGAGGAGCGGCACCTGGCCGGCAGCGGCCGCGGTGTCGACCGATGAGCGGGCTCTTCCCCAACGCGTGGACCGTCGCGCGGCGGGAGTACCGGCAGCGCGTTCAGACCAGGACGTTCCTCATCGTCACGGCAGTCCTCGCCCTCGTCGGGGTTGGAATTCCGCTGCTGCCGGTCGCCGTACGCCTGATTGCCGGGGACGAGACAACTGCGGTGGCCATCCACTCGACTGATCCGGTGGTGCAGTCGCAGACGGTCGTCGCGCTGGGAGCCATCCTCCACGGCGACAGTGACGGGACCCGCTGGGAGATCACCGCCGTAGGCGATGCCGCCGCGGCCGATGTCCGGGTACGGGACGGGGACCTTGACGGCCTGCTGACTGTCAGTCGCGCCGGCGACGGCGAGCTCGCCTTTGACATGCTGACCGAAGCCGGACCGAGCAGCCAGTGGCTCTTCGCCGTGCGCCAGGCGACCACCCAACTGAGCATCGGCGACCGCCTCGTGCGCGCCGGCATCGACCCGACTGCGGCTGGCGGGATTTTTGCCCCGACGCCCTTCGAGGTGACCCCGGTGGATCCGGACGCCAAGAGCCCCGAGGAAACGTATGGCGCCGCCTACATGATGGCAATGATCATGGTGGTCCTGACCTTCATGGCCGTGCTCACCTACGGCCAATGGGTCGCGGGCAGCGTCGCGGAAGAGAAGAGCAGCCGGGTCATGGAGCTCCTCATCACCGCGGCCACACCACGGCAGCTCCTCAGCGGCAAGGTGCTCGGCACCGGCGCGGCTGGCCTGACCCAATACGCGGTCGTGGTCGCGGCGGCGGCCGGCGGCTTCGCGCTCGAGGGTCTCGTTGCGGAGCGGGTGCTCGGCGATGGCGGGAGCGCATCGCTGGAGAGCGTCAACCTATGGGTGCTCGCGCCGTTCGGGGTCTTCTTCGTCGGCGGATTCCTGCTGTACGCCACCCTCTATGCCGGGCTGGGATCGATGGCCAGCCGCCAGGAAGACGTCCAGATGGCGACCGGACCGATGCTCATGGTCGGCATGGTCGGCTACTTCGCGGCCTTCATCGGTCTGAACACACCCGAGGCGCAGTGGGTGCAGGTCGCGTCGCTGATCCCCTTCTTCAGCCCCTATGTGCTCCCCATCCGCATGCTGCTGGCCTCCATCGAACCGTGGGAGTGGCTCGTGGCCGGTGGCCTGATGGTGGCCTTCCTCTTTGGGGCCCTGTGGGTCGCTGCGCGGATCTACTCGGCAGGGGTGCTTCTGTATGGGCAGCGCGTGAACTTCCGGGCGATGTGGCGCGCGGTGCGGGTCAACCGCTGACCGCCTGCAGCGGCGGCGCGTAGTAGATTGCCCGCGATGGAAGACCAGCAGCCGGCGGCCGTGATCCACACCACCGGCCTGACGAAGCACTACGGCAAGGTGCAGGCGCTGGTTGACCTCACGCTCGACGTCCGGCCCGGCGAGATCTTTGGCTTCCTCGGCCCCAACGGTTCGGGCAAGTCGACCATGATCCGCACCCTGCTGGGGTTCCTCCACCCGACCAGCGGCTCCGCCAGCGTGCTGGGGCTCGATATCGTTGACGACTCGGTGGAGATCCGGCGACGCACCGGCTACCTGCCGGGCGGGATCGCGCTGTACGACTCGCTGAGTGGAGCGGATGCACTCGACTACCTGAACGACCTGCAGGGGACGCCCGCGGTGCGACGCGAGGAGCTCTGCGAGAGGCTGCAGATGCCCGCGTCCGTGCTGCGGCGCAAGGTCCGCGACTACTCGCGGGGTATGCGCCAGAAGATCGGTGTGATCCAGGCGCTGCAGCATGATCCGGTGCTGGCCATCCTCGACGAGCCGACCGAGGGGCTCGACCCGCTCATGCAGCAGGCGTTCTATTCGCTGATGGACGACCTGCGCGACCAGGGTCGGACGACCTTCCTCTCCAGTCACGTCCTGCCCGAGGTGGAGCGCATCTGCGACCGCGTGGCCATCATCCGCTCGGGTCACCTGATGGCGCTCCAGAACGTCGATGACCTGCTCGCCCGACGCAAGCGCAGGGTGAGTCTTCGCTGGCGCGGCGCGGCGCCCGAGCTGTCGGGCATCCCCGGCCTCGCCGACGTCAAGACCGATGGCGACCGGATGACAGCGACGCTGCTGGGGGATGTCTCCGGCTTCGTGCGCGCCATCGCCTCGCCGTCGCTCGTGGACCTGACCATCGAGCCGGCCCGCCTGGAGGAGGCGTTCCTGGAGTACTACGCCGGTGACGACGCCAGCGAGGAGGTCCGCGGGTGAATCTGCGCCTCCTGGTTCAGACGCTGCGCTGGAACCGCGTCAGGCTGCTCATTCTGATGGCCGCCTCGTTCGGCTGGGGCATGCTGATGCCGGTCATCTACGTGGCATTCGGCGACGCCTTCAAGGGTCTGGTCGACTCGGGTGTCATCCCTGCCGAGCTGATGAGCTTCGGCTCGGGCAACTTCTTCACGCTGTCGGGCGCGCTGACCCTGGGCCTCCAGCATCCGATGACGATCGCATTCGTGGGCGTCTTCGCAGTGGGATCCACGGTGGCGGCCATCGCGGGCGAGCGCGAACGCGGGACGCTGGAGGTGCTGCTGGCGCGGCCGCTGTCGCGCCGCACGATCTATCTGACCGTGGCGACGGCCGTGACGATCCTCATCTCGCTGGTCATCCTTGCGCTGCTCGCCGGGCAGGTGGCGGGTGTCGCCATCCAGGGGCTCAGCGACGAACTCGACCTGGTTCAGCTGCCGCTCGTCTTCGTGAACGGTCTGCTCATGTGGGGGGCATTCGCCGCCTTCGGGCTGGCCGCATCGGTGACCTTCGACCGCCACGCGCCGGCGCTGGGCGTGACGATGGCCTACCTGCTGGTCAACTACTTTCTGGAGATCCTGGGCTCCCTGTGGCGCGACGTCGACTGGACCCAGCAGTACTCGCTCTTCCACCACTTCCAACCCGGGAGCATCCTCACCGGCAAGGTGGACTTGTTCGACTTCGGGCTGCTGGCGGTGGCAATCGGGGCACCCGTAGCGTTCGCGCTGATCGTCTTCCCCCGCCGCGACCTGGCCGCGCCGAGCTAGGCCTCGGCGCCGCAAAGCGCCAGCTCGGCGGCCTGCTCCACGTCCAACCGGGTCCCTTCCGCATAGGCTGCCGCCAGTTCGGGATCCTTGAGCAGTTCGACAGTGTCGAAGCCCAGCAGACTGCGGTTGACGGCCGCCAGGCCGCCGCCAGCTCGCCGCTCGATCGCCTCGGAAAAACCGGCCAGGATCATCGCCCGACGAGGATCCTTGAGGTTCCAGCGGAGAGATGCCCAGGCATCGAAGATCAGGCCGTAGGCTGAGACGTCGTTTGCCGCTCGGAAGATGTCCAGCCCCTCCGCCAGCGCAGCGTGCGCGCGCGCCGGATCGTTCGTCATCGTTCCGAGGGCCCCTGTGTAGAGAACCCAGCCCACCATGTACTGGTCCCCGAGGCGGCGGAAGATGGTGAGCGCCTCGTCAACCGCCTCCATCAGCCCTTCGGTCTCGCCGAAGAAGTAGATGGCGTTGGCCAGCGCCCACAGCGAGCGCGCCACCAGGGCGTCGTCGCCGAGCCGCCGGGCAATCTCCAGCACCTCCTCGACCACGCCGCGAGCTGCCGCCTGGTCATCGCGGGTCAGGGCATAGGCGAACGACAGGTTGTAGAGCGCGTTCGCGATGCGTCGGTCATCGCCGCTGGCGCGCGCCAGGTCCAGCGCTTCTTGATACCAACGCTGCGCCGCCTCGATATCGGCCTGCCAGTAGGCGATCCCTCCGGCAGCCTCGAGCGCCGCGGCGCGCGCTTCAGGATGCTCCACGGCGCCTGGTAGATCGAGGACCGCGTTGACCTGCTCGCGCGCCTCCGGCAGGTAGCCGCGCATCTGCCAGAAACGCCAGCAGGCCACCAGCATCGGCATCGCCGTTTCGGCACGATCGCGAGCCAGTGCCCAGGCCATCGCCGCCCTGATGTTGTCGTGCTCCGCCTCGAATCGGTCGAGCCAGGTGGCCTGATCGGATCCGAAGACCTCAGCCCCGGCTCGCTCGGCAAAGCCGAGCACGCAGGCCGCGTGGCGTTCGCGGAGCACTTCCTCTTCACCGCGGGCCATCAATTGCTCGAGGGCGAATTCGCGGATCGTCTCCAGCATGCGGAAGCGGGGCTCGCCGTCGGCCTGTGACTCCTGGCGGATCAGGCTCTTGTCGACCAGCGAACCGATCGCGTCGAGCGCGTCGCCGGGCTCGCCCGCGTCAAAGAGGACTGTCTGCGCCGCGTCCAGCGTGGCGCCGCCGGCGAACACGGAGAACCTGGCGAACACCCGCCGGTCGATTTCGTCAAGCAGGTCGTGACTCCAGGCGATCGCGCCGCGCAGCGTCTGCTGGCGCTGCGGCAGGTCGCGGGAACCGCTCGACAGGAGGCCCATCCGATCCCCGAGCCGATCCATGATCGCCTGCGGGCTGAGCAGGCGGATGCGGGCCGCGGCCAGCTCGATGGCCAGCGGCAGTCCATCAAGCCGGGCGCAGATCTCGGCCACCGCCGGCGCATTGCCGCTCGTCACCGCGAAATCCGGCCGGACGGCCATGGCGCGCTCGATGAACAGGGCCACCGATTCGAACTGGCTTAGGCCGGCAAGGCTGGGCAGGTGCTTGGGGTCCGGCACGCCAAGCGGGGGAACCGGATACTCCCGCTCGCCGTAGACCCGCAGCGGGCTGCGGCTTGTGATCAGGACCGAGATCTTCGGCGCGCGCGCCAACAGTTCGTTCACCTGCGCCGCCGCGTCGATCACCTGCTCGAAGTTGTCGATCACCAGCAACACGCACTTCTGGCCGATCTGCTCGACCAGCCGATCGAGCGGTCGCGAGCCTGGATCGATCACCCCCATTGCCTGCGCAATGGTGGGAATCACCAGCTCGGACATCGCGATCTGACCGAGCGGGACGTAGTAGATACCGTCCGGGAAGCGGTCGGTCGAGTCGGCCGCGATCTGCAGGGAGAGGCGTGTCTTGCCGGTGCCACCCGGGCCGGTGAGGGTGAGCAGACGACCCTCGGTCAGCAGTTGCTGCGCTGCGGCGAGCTCCCGCTGCCGGCCGAGGAATGAGGTGAGCTGGGTGGGGAGGTTGTTGGGAGTGGCGTTGAGGGTGCGCAGGGGCGGAAGGTCGGTGCGCAGCCCCTCGATCGTCAATTCCCAGATGCGCTCCGCGCGAGAGAGATCCTTCAGCTTGTGCTCGCCGTGGTCCTTGAGTGAGGTGTCGGGCGGCAGGCTGCCTGCCAGCAGCGCATGCGTCGCATCGGTGAGCAGTACCTGGCCACCGTTGCCGGCCGCCGAAACGCGAGCGGCCCGGTGGACATCAAGGCCGACGTAGGTGCCCCCACTCAACAGGCCTGCACCGGTGTGCAGGCCGATCCGTATCCGGATCTCCGAGCCCGAAGGCCACGGCTCGCTGGCTAGGGCCCGCTGAACCTCGGCCGCGGCAGCCACTGCCTGGCTGGCCATGGTGAAGACGACGAAGAACGAGTCTCCGTCGGTGCCCACCTCCGTACCGCCGTGGGCGCTCCAGACGGCGCGGGCGATCTCCTGGTGTCGTTCCAGGAGCGGTGGCCACCCCGCGTCAAGCGCCTGGGCCAGTCGCGTGGAGCCCTCGATGTCGGAGAAGAGGAACGTGACGGTCCCGGTGGGAAGCTCGGACATGAAGCGCAAGTGTCGCGCGACGCGGCATCGGGGGCAACCCCTCCAGCGACACGTTCTCTCGGCTAGGCTGCGCCGGTGACTGCACCGCCACCCGCGCGCACCTGGAATCCGTTCGCCGCGCTGGCCCATCGTCCGGTGCTGGCGGCCGTGCTGGGTGCCATGTCGATCGCCTTCTCGGGCGTGCTGGTGCGGCTCGCGGACGTCGAGCCGGCCACCGCGGCGATCTTCCGCTGCGTCTACGCGCTTCCGGCGCTTGGACTGATTGCACTTGCCGAGCGGCGGGCCTTTGGACCGCGGCCCGCCGCGCAGGTGCGGCTGGCGCTGCTGGCCGGGATCTTCTTTGCGCTGGATCTGGTGGTCTGGCACCACACCATCGGCCTTGTCGGAGCCGGCCTGGCAACCGTGCTCGGCAACACCCAGGTGGTGATCGTGGCGGTGCTGGCCTGGTCCCTCCTCGGCGAACGGCCGCCGAGGCGCACGCTGCTGGCATTGCCGGTCGTGCTCGGTGGGGTGGTCCTCATCTCAGGGGTGATCGGCACCGGGGCCTACGGCGCAAATCCGGGGCTCGGGGTCATCCTGGGCCTCTTCACCGGGCTCGCCTACGCGGGGTTCCTGATGGTGCTGCGTCGTGGCAATGCGGACCTGCGGCGCCCGGCGGGACCGCTCTTCGATGCCACGCTGGTCGGTGCGGTCGCCTCGTTGGCGATCGGCCTGCCGCTCGGCGAGGTGAACCTGATTCCGTCGTGGCCGGCGCACGGGTGGCTGCTGGCGCTGGCCATCTCGTCACAGGTCGTCGGCTGGCTGCTGATCAGCGTGTCGCTGCCACGCTTGCCGTCGGCGCTGACCAGCGTGCTTCTGACACTGCAGCCGGTCGGGTCGGTCCTGCTGGCGATGGTGCTGCTGAGCGAGAGCCCGTCTGCGATACAGCTGATCGGCGCCGGGACGATCCTGGTCGGCCTGCTGCTCGCCACCCTGCGCTTCCGTGGCGAACCGCGACGACGCCCGGTGGCGGAGCCCGAGATCGGCTGAGACGGCGGAGTATGGTTCGACCGATGTCCGACGGCTCTCTGCTCCTCACCGGCCACGGCCGGTTGCTGACTCCTCGGCCGTTCGACGGACCGGATCCCTGGGCGATCCTCGTCCGCGACGGCCTCTTCGCCTGGATCGGTCCGCTGACCGATGCGCCCGCGGCGGACTCGACAGTCGATCTCGGCGCCGCGCTTGTCACGCCGGGACTGGTCGATGCGCATACCCATCCCGCGTTCGCCGGGGAGCGCTCCGATGAGGCGGCCGCACGGATCGAGGGCGCCCCCTATTCCGGTGGGGGCATCCTGCGCACCGTCGCCGCGACACGGGCCGCGTCAGACGATGAACTCCGTTCGCTGATCGGCGCTCGCCTGCGTGCCTCGCTGGCGAGCGGGGTGACCACCATCGAGTGCAAGTCCGGGTACGGCCTCGCCACTGACGAGGAGATCCGGTCGCTGCGGCTGATCGGTGAGGCGGCAGCCGGATTGCCGATCCGGGTCGTTCGCACCTTCCTCGGAGCCCACGCCGTTCCACCCGAGGCGGCTTCAGCTGCCGAGTACGCCGCGGTCGTGGCCGAGGAGATGATCCCGGCGGTGACCGCAGCCGGGTCGGCGGAGTTCTGCGACGTCTTCTGCGACCGCGGCTTCTTCTCCCCGGCCGATGCTGAGCGGATCCTGCGTGCGGCGGCAACCGCCGGCCTGGGCGTCCGCATGCACGCCGACCAGCTGGCGCGCACCGGCGCCACCGAGCTGGCGATCCGCCTCGGCGCGGTGAGCGCGGACCACCTGGAGCAGCTCGATGACGGCGGCGTGGCGGCGCTGGCAGCCTCCGGGGTCGTGGCCACGCTGCTGCCGGGGCCGGCCCTTGTCATGCGCGATCGGCTGCCGCCCGCGCGCGCGCTGCTCGACGCCGGGGTCACCGTGGCCCTGGCCTCCGACGCGAATGCCGGCACCTTTGGCGCGTGGGCGGCGATGCCCCTGGTGATCGGGCTGGGCGCGACGCTGCTCGGCATGACGGTCGCGGAGGCAGTCGGCGCGGCAACCGCGGGCGGGGCGGCGGCGCTTGGATTGACCGGCCGCCGCGGTGTCATCGGCGTGGGTGCCGACGCCGACCTCGTCGCCTGGGACGCCGAGCACGAGGGTGCGTTCGCCCTGAACCTCGGGGCGGTGCGTCCGTCGCGCACCTGGATCGGCGGCCACGAGGTCAGTGGCTGACCGCTACCATGCCGCGGACCGCGGCGGCGCCGCCGCAATGAATGGAGCAAGCCCGATGACCCGACTCCTCGTCCATCGGGTCCTCAGCTACTGACGGCCGGGGAGCCCACAGGTCGGCTGCAACAAACTGGAGCATTCATGGACCGATACGACCTGGCAGTCATTGGCGCCGGCCCTGCCGGCGAGGCCGCGGCCTTTGCCGCGCGCAAGCGCGGCGCATCGGTGGCCGTCATCGACCGTGATCTCTTCGGCGGCGCGTGCCCGTTCTTCGCCTGCATGCCATCGAAGTCGCTCCTTCACTCCGCGGCCGTACAAGCGGCAGGTGGCGACTATCCGTGGCCGAAGGCATCCGCGCGCCGCGACTGGATGATCAGCCGCGAGGACCGCGAGTACCCCGATGACACCCGCCACAAGACCGACCTCGAGGCCGCGGGCGCGGTTGCCATGCGCGGCAGCGCGCGCCTCGACGGGCCTAGGCGCGTGGTCGTGACGCACGACGGGGTCGACCATGAGCTGGAGGCAGGGGCGGTGATCCTGGCCGTCGGGTCGAGCAGCAAGATCCCCGACATGCCCGGCCTCGCCGAGGTCCCCTACTGGACCAGCCGGGAGGCCACCGGCGCCCGGGAGCTGCCAGAGAGCCTGCTGATCCTCGGCGCAGGACCGACCGGGGTCGAACTCGCCCAGGCATACGCGCGATTCGGGGTGCCGGTGACGGTGGTCGTACCGGGGGACCGGATCCTGCCGCGCGACCATCCACGCACGTCGGCCGCCGTTGCTGCGGGGCTCGAGCGGGACGGGGTGGTGATCCGTACCGCCGGTCGAGCCGTGCGCGCCGAGGCCGGCGCTGGTGCCGGCGGGCGGCACCGCTTCGTGCTGGAGGACGGCGACACAGTCGAGGGAGCGGCGGTCCTGCTGGCAATCGGACGCGCGTTCCCGCTCGAAGGGCTGGGGCTCGAGACGGTCGGCGTGGATATCTCGTCGGGCCGCCTCGCGCCGGACGCCGGGCTCCGGATCGCGCCTGACGTCTACGTGGCCGGCGATCCTGCCGGACCGGAGATGCATACGCACGTCAGCCACTACCAGGGTGAGATGGCCGCGCGGATCGCTCTTGGCGACGATGTCACCCCCGATTACCGCGCCATCCCGCGCGCCGTCTACACGGATCCGGAGACCGGCTCGGTCGGGCTCCTCCTGACGGAGGCACTGGCGCGAGGGATCGACGCGAAAGAGTTCACCGCCGACCTGGCGACGAGCGCCAAGGGCTACGCCGCCGAGGCCGCCGGGCACGTCACCATCGTGGTCGACCGCGCCGCGGGGACGCTGGTCGGCGCCTTCATTGCTGGACCGGGCGCCAGCGAGGCGATCCACGAGGCGGTCCTGGCGGTGAAGGTGCAGACGCCGCTGGCCGTACTCGCCGACACGATCCACGCCTTTCCGACCGTCGCCCGCGTGCTGGGGTTCCTGTTCGTCGAAGCCGCGGGCGGCTGACCGATCTGCCGGTGAACGATCTCCTGTC
>JAOUHE010000099.1 GCA_029865285.1 Chloroflexota bacterium | reverse complement strand
GCGCCGTTGGTACTCCGCAACTGCCGACGTGGCCGGTTCGGCGGTGACCCGTGCTAGCATCGGCGAGTGGGCATCTTCTCGCGCCTCGAGGCGTTCCTGGAGCGTCTCTTTGAGGCTCCGGCCGGACGCCTCGGCGCGTCGCTGCAGCCGGTCTCCCTGGCGAAGCGCATCGAGCGCGCGATGGACACCACCAAGACGTTCGGCGAAGCCGGCATCATCGTGCCGAATCGCTTTGACCTTCACCTGAACCCGGCCGACTATGCGACCTTTGAGCCGTATCGAGCCTCCCTCGAAGATGACCTTGCCCACGGAGTGATGGCGCGCGCCCGGCGCGCCCGCTACCACCTGGTCGCGCGCCCGATCGTGCAGATCACGGCTGATCCTGCCGTTCCGCATGGCGACATCCGGGTCGCCGCGAGCGTGATCGATGACGCCGGTGAGCGCGTGACGCTCGAGCGACCCGGTCCGGCATCGGGCGACACGGTCATCTTTGCTCGCCCCGGCCACGAGGTCGCGCCACCAGAGTCGGCGGCGCGTGCCTACCTGCTGGTTCGCACCGAGGGGGCGGCGCCGGTGCAATTCGACCTCGGGTCGGCCCTGATCGGGATCGGCAGAGCCAGCGACAACGATGTGATCGTGGACGACGAGCAGGTGAGCCGGCACCATTGCCAGCTCAAACTCCAGCACGGCGCGTACAGCTTCGCCGATCTGGGGAGCCGCAACGGCTCGTCGGTCAATGGCCAGCCGGTTGACGAGGTTGCCCTCGGCCCCGGCGACCTGATCCAGATCGGTGCGACCCGGATCGAATTCCAGGTGCGCGGATGACCGGCGAGATCCTGCGGATCCTGCTGCTCGTGATGCAACTCGGCTTCCTGGCGGTCCTCTACCTGCTCCTCTTTGGCTTCGCGCGGTCGCTCCTGCGCGACCTGCGCAGCGCCGAGATGACGCAGGAGGCCTCCCAGTCCGGCATCGGGCGTCTCGCCGTCGTGGAGTCGCCCAACGACGAGCCGGCGGCCGGTCACAGCATCGCGCTCGGTCCGATCAATTCGATCGGCCGCAACGTGAACAGCACGGTCTACGTCGAGGACGACTTCGTCAGCGGCAGTCACGCCATGCTCACCTTCCGGGGCCGCAGCTGGTACATCGAGGACCTGGGGAGCACGAACGGGACATACGTCAACGGTCACCGAGTGGAGCGGCCGGTCGCCCTGTCGTTCGGCGACGAACTGATGATCGGCCGGGTCCGGATGCGGCTCGAGCGCTGATGCGCGCGGTTCGGCGTCCCGTGGAGCTGCAGATGCTGCTCCCGTTGGCCCTGCTGGTCCCGCTCGGCTTCGCCGTCACCCACATCGCAGAGACCGGGACGCTCGATCCGGGACCGATGGGGCTGGCAATCGGTTTCGTGGCGGTCATGTTCGGCGGCCACCTCGCCCTGCGACTGGCGGGGAACCGCGGCGACCAGCTCCTGCTCCCCGCCGCCGCGGCGATCGGTGCGGTCGGTTTCGTGATGCTGAACCGACTTCCTCAGTCGCAGCTGGGGATGGACCTCTTCGGGGTCGAGATGGGGATGGCGACGACGCAACTGCTCTGGTTCGCTGTCGGGATCACGGCCATGGTCGCGGTGGCCGTCCTCTTCCGTGATGACGGGATCCTTCGTCACTACAAGTACACCTGGGCGCTGGGCGGCGGGCTCCTCCTCCTGCTCACCTTCCTGTTTGGGCGCGAAGTGAACGGGGCGCGTCTGTGGCTCTACCTGGGACCGATCGGCTTCCAGCCGGGCGAGGCGATCAAGATCGTGCTGGTCGTCTTCATTGCCGGATACCTTGCGGAGAAGCGCGCACTTCTCGCCGGCGCCACGACGCGCGTTGGGCCGATTCGTATTCCGCCGCTGCCATACCTGCTGCCGATGCTGGCCATCTTCGTGATGGTCATGCTCGTCGTGGTGATCAGCCGCGATCTGGGCACGGCGCTGCTCTTCCTGGGCATCTTCCTGACGATGTTGTTCGTGGCAACCGGTCGCCGCAGCTACGTCCTGATGGGAATCCTGCTCTTCGTCGGGGGCGCATTCGTTGCCTACCAGCTCTTTGGCCACGTGCGGGTCCGCGTGGACAACTGGATCGATCCGTTCGTTGATCCGAGTGGGACCGGCTATCAGACCGTCCAGGCGCTGTATGCCTTTGGCCGGGGCGGGCTCTTCGGCGAGGGACTCGGCCAGGGGCTGCCGAGCATTTCCGGACGGCTCCCGATCCCCGCGCTGCCGACCGACTTCATCTTTGCCGGGATCGCGGAGGAGCTGGGACTCCTGGGCGCTACAGCGCTCCTGGGACTGGCCCTGGTGCTGGTCTTCCGTGGCCTGCGCACCGCGATGCTGGCACGCGATGACTTCAGCTCCATGCTCGCGGTCGGCCTCACCGTCAGCCTCGGACTCCAGACGCTGATCATCGTGGCGGGCAACCTGAAGCTCGTCCCGCTGACCGGCATCACCTTCCCGTTCGTCAGCTATGGCGGATCGAGCCTGCTCGCGAGTTTCGTGATTGTCGGCCTGCTGCTCGCGGTCAGCCACCGTACGGCGCTCGACGCTGTGGCGGAGGGCCGGGGGCCATGATCGTCACCAACATCAGGCGGCTCGGCTTCTACCTGTTGCTCGCGTTCGCGGTCAGTGCCGGCAGCCTGGCGTGGTGGCAGATCTGGGAGGCTCCGGGCCTCGCCGATCGCCAGGACAATCCGCAGGTGATCGCGGCTCGCCGCAGCGCGCCGCGCGGTTCGATCTTCGATGTGCAGGGGCAGCTGCTGGCGTCGAGCACGGTGATCGATGGCATCAGCCGCCGCACCTACCTGGACCCGGCATTCAGTCACGTCGTCGGGTACGCCAGCCTGCGGTACGGGGCGACCGGGGTCGAGCGAACGTGGGATGACCTGCTCACCGGGCGCAGCGACCCGAACCCGCTCAACGACCTGCTGAACGACGTCCTGGACCGCCGAGCAGCGCCGCGCGACGTGACCCTGACGATCGACCGACGCCTGCAGGACTTCGCCGCGGCGCAGCTCGGGGGCCTTCCCGGGGCTGTCGTGGCGATCGATCCACGCACGGGCGCGATCCTGGCGATGGCCTCTTCGCCGACCTTCGACGCCACCGCCTTCTCCGGAGACCCCGAGACGGCTGCGGCCCCATGGGCTGTTGTCGCGGGCAGTCCGGGTGATCCGCTCCTGGATCGCAACCGCCGGGGCCACTACACGCCGGGATCGATCCTCAAGGTGCTGACCGCGGCCGCGGCCCTCGATGCCGGCGTCATCACGCCGCAGACGACCTATCCCGATCAGCCGCAGCAGGAAACGGACGGATTCGTCGTCTCCGGCTTCACCATCCGTGAACACGATCTCGGATCGCTGCAGCCTGCCCTCTGGCCGCTCTCGCGGGCCCTCCAGGTGTCGAGCAACATCTTCTTTGCGCACGTGGGGCTCGATGTCGGCGCTGACCGGTTCATCGACTACGCGCGACGGTTCGGCTTCTGTGCCCCTCTCACGCTGGGCAGCGCAAGTCGCGCGCTCGCGGCGGACGCCTCATACGTGAGCGCCCGGGCCGACGGCGGGTGCGCCCCGTTCTCCGATCGGGTTGAGCTGGCGAGCGCGGCCTTTGGCCAGGCCAGCGTCGACGTGACGCCGCTGCAGATGGTGTTGCTCGCCGCGGCGGTCGCGAACGATGGGATCGTTCCGGACCCGTTCGTGGTGCGCGACCTGCGTGCTCATGCGGCCGATCCGGTGGCCGGGCCAAGCGAGGCGGTGGTCGAGACCTATGGCGGGGGGAGCGGACGTCGTGCAATCTCGTCCGCGGCGGCGGGTCAGCTGCGCGCTGCGATGGTCGACGCGGTGCATGGCCTGATCGGCCAGGTGTACGCCGGGGCGGGCTCAGTCGCTCGCTACGGGATCGACGGCGTCCTGACCGCCGGCAAGACCGGGACCGCCGAGCGCGGCCCCGAGGTGGCTCCACACTCCTGGTTCATCGGCTTTGCGCCTGGGCAGAACGGTGCGCAGCCGAGTATCGCGGTGGCGGTCATCGTCGAGGGGGGTGGCGCCGGCTCCGGCGCCGCGGCCCCAATCGGCGGAGCGGTGATGGCGGAATGGCTGCGCCTGCTGGCGGGTGGCTGAACGGGCGTAACGGGATCGACCCGATGAACCCGTTCCGCCCTGGCTGGGGTATTGTGGGCGAGAGGGAGCCCGTATCGGTCCGCCCAGGACAGGGATTGAAACATTGAAGAGCGTCCAGGACTCCGCCGAGCGCGTCGCCGCCAGCGTCGAGCGCGTGATCATCGGCAAGCACCTCGAAGTGCGGATGGCGCTCGTCGCCCTCCTGTGCGAGGGACACATCCTGATCGAGGACGTCCCCGGCGTCGGCAAGACGATGCTGGCCAAGGCGATCAGTCGGAGCATCGGCTGCAGCTTCCGGCGGATCCAGTTCACCCCCGACCTGCTCCCCTCCGACGTGACCGGCCTCTCCATCTTCAACCAGAAGACGGCCGATTTCGAGTTCCGCCCGGGACCGATCATGGCCCAGGTCGTGCTCGCCGACGAGATCAACCGCGCCACGCCCAAGACGCAGAGCGCGTTGCTCGAGTGCATGGAAGAGCGGCAGGCGACGATCGACGGGGTCAGCCACCCGATGCCATCACCGTTCCTGGTGATCGCCACGCAGAACCCGATCGAGTACGAAGGCACGTTCGCCCTGCCAGAGGCGCAGCTCGACCGCTTCATGCTCCGGCTGCGGCTCGGCTACCCGAAGGCGATGGAGGAGATCGTCATCCTCGACGAGCAGAAGCGCCGCCACCCGATCGACGAGCTGACCCAGGTGCTCGACCTCGACGAGCTGCGCCAGATGCAGGCTGCCATCAAGGACGTCTATGTCGAGCAGGCGGTGGCCGAGTACATCGTTCGCCTGGTCACCGCGACCCGCGAGCATCCCGACGTCTACCTCGGCGCATCACCTCGCGGCTCGATCAACCTGTACCGCGCCGGCCAGGCGCTGGCCGCCCTGGACGGACGTGACTACGTCATTCCCGACGACGTGAAGGCGCTCGCCGTTGCGGTCCTGGCGCACCGGCTCATCGTCAAGAGCCAGGCGTCACTCCGTGAGGTCAATCCCGACTCGATCGTTCGAGAGGTTCTTGCCCAGGTCCCGATCGGCGAGCCGAGCAGCAGCGCGACCGTCGGCCCGCGGTAACCCACGGCCATGGGCCTGTCCCGCCAGCTCCGCATCACCTTCTTCGGCACGGCCATGGTGGTGGCTGCCTTCAGCACGGGGATCAGCTTCCTCTTCTTCCTGGTCTACCTGCTCGGCATCCTGATGGCTGGTTCATGGTGGTACGCGCGTCGAGGGCTGCGCGGCATGCGCGCCGGATACCACGTTCTCAATCCACGCGCCCAGGTGGGTGAGGTGCTCGAGGCGGTCTACCGGGTCGACAACGGTTCGGGATGGAGCAAGCCGTGGGTCGAGCTGTCGAACGAATCGACCCTTCCCGCTCCGCTCCCCGGACGGGCGATAGGGGTCCGCGCCAACGGAAGTCGCCAGTGGCTCGCCAAGGTCACCCTGTTGCGACGCGGCAGCTACCGTCTCGGAGCCCTGCGCGTCCGTACCGGCGACCCCTTCGGCCTCTTCACCACCGAGATGATCGTCGGACGACCAACTTCGATCGTCGTCTTCCCGAAGGTCGTTGAGCTGCCCAACTGGCGGTTGCCCCCGTCGCCGGTCGACGGATCCACCCCGGCCCGGCGACGCTACGAGGCGTCCTCGCCGCTGGTCAGCACGGTGCGACCGTACGTGTATGGCGATCCCTACAACCGGATCCACTGGCTCAGTTCGGTGCGCCATGGCGAGCTGCATGTCAAGGAGTTCGACCTCGAGCAGACGGCCGACCTCTGGCTTCTCCTCGACCTTGACCGCTCGGCGCATGCCGGCACCGGAGTAGATGCCTCGATCGAGACGGCGGTCAGCGCGGCCGCGTCGATCGCCGTGCAGACGCTCGGCGAGAACCGGGCGGTCGGGATCACCGTCTCCGCCCGACGCCAGCAGCACTTCACCCCCGACCGCGGCACCCGGCAGGAGCAGAAGGTGCTCAACCTGCTCGCCAATGTTCAACCTGACGGCGCGGTACAGCTGGCTGAGGTGGTGTCCGGGACGGTCACGCAACTGCGGCGGGGGATGACGCTCGGCATCGTGACCGGCTCCACCGAGCGCGAATGGGTGCGCGCCCTGGCGTCGCTGCGTCGCCGTGGCATCGGCGTCGTGGTCGTCCTCCTCGATCGGTGGAGTTTCGCTGGTGCCGATCCCGACGAGCATGCCGGTGAGCTTGCTGCGGTCCGCCACGCGCTGGCCGAGTACGCGATCGAATA
>JAOUHE010000261.1 GCA_029865285.1 Chloroflexota bacterium | reverse complement strand
TTGACGAATGACGCGAGCCCCACCAACAGCCAGGCGAAGTAGAACCCGGCGGTGGTTCGTGCCGAAAGGACCGCGACGGCGATCAACGGCATCGCCCACCCGGGAACCTGAATAGCGAGGTTGAGCAGGTGATGTTTGAGTGCAGACGTCCGGCGCGCACCCAGGAAATCCCAGTGCAGGGGGTAGACCCGCCGCAGGCTGCCTCGGCGCGCGGAATAGGCGGCCAGCGCCAGCATCGAGAGGGCGATCGACGCTACCCAGGCTCCGGGGATGGCGAGACTGCCCGAGGCCACACCAACCAGTCCGAAGGTGGCGAGCAGCGCAAGGCGGCTGACGGCCGCCAGGACGTTGCGGGCCAACTGCAGGCTGCTCCGCATGAGGCCGATGACTGCCTGGTCGATCACCAGGCTCGCAGAGGTCAAGCCGGCCCCGAAGGCAACGATCAGAACCATGATCACCGATGTCCGCACCGAGGTGAGGTCCGTCGACAGGTACGGGGCCGCTCCGACGAAAGCCAGGCCGAGAAGACCGCCGATGGCGGCCGAGGCCGCCAGCGAGGCGGCGATCATGCCCATCTCTCGACCAGGGTGGCGCGGGATATCGTGAATGAGCAGCGTCCCGAGGCCCATGACGCCGAGAGCACCGACAAGGGAGATGCCCGAAACCACGGCCGATGCGATGCCGACCTCCGATTGCGTGAAGGTGTGGGCGGCAATGAACCAGAAGACGAAGCCGACAAAGGCGGTGAGCACCTGGCTGACGCCAAGCGAAGCGCTCGACAGCAGAAAGTCGCGCAGGCGGAACATCAGTCGCTGAGCGCGCTGATCGGACCGGCGCCACTCACCGGCCCGCGGAGCATCACGCGCCGGTAGAGGAGGTCCGGGGCAGACGATCGGTAGAGGAGCGCCCGGAGGTCTGAGCCCTCGGGAACGTCATCGGTGATATCTGCGACCCAGCGCTCGCCGGCGGTCAGCGTGATCGACGGCCACGACCGCGCGAGCGATCCCCCGATGGTGACGACGAGGCGGTAGTTGGTGGTCACGCCCTCGTCGTTCTGGATGTTCACTCGGGCCGTAACCCCAGCAGCCGGCGAACGGATGATCGAGAGTTGCGACAGCGCACCGGAGTTCGCCTCCGCACCGATACGCGCCACCACGATCGCAACCACCACCAGCGCCGCTGCCGCTCCGATCATGATCAGCTCGGAGGCGTGAGGCAGGGTGACGGATCGGCGCCGTTCCGGGCCCCGGGTTCGGTCCGCAGCGAGCGCCCACACGCTCAGGAGGCCGAGGGCACCAAGGCCGACCCACGACCAACGACCGAGACCGAACGGGAATACGTTGAGAAGTAGCCCGCCGACCGACACGACCCCCACGCTCAGTGCACCGGCAGCGAGCGCAAGCTGCATCGGCGAGACCTCGCCTCGCGGACGAAGCGACCATGCCAGGGCAGATCCGGGGAGTGCCAGGAAGATGAGGCCGGAAATGGCGAGTACGAACCCGCGAGCTCCGTCGGCAACGAGCAGCGCGAGCCCTGCAACTCCCAGGATCACCGCGAGCAGCAACCCTGCGCCCGCCAATTGCCTGCGAGACCGAACCCTACGGCGTGCCATAGAGACCTCCGACGTGGTAGATCTGAATGTGCCCGCTGTCATACACGCGGTCAACGCCAGCGGTTCGGTCCCACTTCGCGAGCACCTGCGCGGAGATCGGCGTGGTGTGACGTCCCTCGAAGATCTCGCCTTCCTCGTAGTAGAACGGAACAAGGGGAAGGCTCCAACTGAGTCGCCGATCGATCAGAACGAACTCGACCTCGCCAAGCTGAAGCCGAGCGATCTGAACGGCGCCGATCTGCGGAGAGAGCAAGACCTGCCACTGTTCGACTCCGTCGGATCCGTGAAAGACCACATGCTGTGCGCCGTATGAGCCGAGGAGGAGCCGATTGACGCGATCGGCGGCGAACCGATGGTCCGCGCCCAGGATCTCCTTCGCCCATCTCGCGGCGGCGATGCTCTCATCGTCGATCGAGCGTGAATCCGCGCCTACCAGATACGGACCAGGCAGACGGGTCGCCGGTGAGGA
>JAOUHE010000260.1 GCA_029865285.1 Chloroflexota bacterium | reverse complement strand
GCTGCTGCGGGCGCTGACCGCCGCGCCTGGCCACATGCTCACTGTCGCTGCTGCCCGGGCCGCGGTCGGCGAGCCGGCCCATCAGCGGATCCTGACGGGGCTTGAGCGCGACGGACTCGTCCATCGGTCCGGACGCCGGCTGCACCTCGGCTGGCGGCCGGAGCCGCCCGCTACAATCGGTCCATGACCTCCACCACGGCGGGCCTCAAGGTCCGCGAGGGCGACCAGATGCCCTCGGTCGGGCTGCGCGCCAGCGATGGCTACCTGATGAACCTGCGCTCGTACGTCGGCCGCCAGCCGTCGATGTTCCTCTTCTTCGGCGGCCCTTCACTGACCGGGGCGGCGCGGGAGCGGGGCGACGCGATCGCGCTGGCATTCAAGGAAGCGTGTCCACGGCTCGGCGCAGCCGGGGTTGCCGTTGTCGGCGTGACGACCGATTCCGAGCGCCAGCAGGCGGCGTACATCGCGGAGCTGGAGCTCCCCTACCCGCTCTTCTGCGACGAGCGACGGTCCGCGGTCGAGCTGCTCGGCATCCCGACCACGGTCGAGGGCGGCAACGTCAACGCCGAACCGATCGCCTTCGCGGTCGGCCCCGACGGGGCGATCCTGGACATCGTCGAGCGGGTCGAGGCGCGTGGGCTGGTGGCCCGCCTGCTCGAGGCGACCCACCCTCCGCTCTAGACCGATGCTTGCTGTTCGCAGCCACGCCGCCGGGGAGCCTCTGCGCGTCGAGGACGTGCCGGTTCCCGAGCCGGCCGGATCCGAGATCCGCGTCCGCGTCGCCGGCTGCGGGGTGTGCCATACCGATCTGCATATCGCGCGGACCTCGCGGATTCGCGTCGAGCGTCCCGTCACGTTGGGCCACGAGATCGCCGGGTGGATCGATGCCACGGGGCCGGATGCCGCCGCGGAGCTCCGCCGCGCGCGCCTCCACCCCGGCGACCCGGTGCTCGTCTTCGGTGGGTGGGGGTGCGGCGCGTGCGGACAGTGCGTGGCCGGGGAGGAGCAGCGCTGCGATCGCTCCCGCTCACCCGGCTTCCAGGTTGACGGCGGCTACGCCGAATATCTGCTCGTCCCGCACGCTCGCCACCTCGTGGGACTCGGCAAACTCGACCCGGTCGAGGCGGCCCCGCTGGCCGATGCGGGCGTCACGCCCTGGCGCGCCGTCCAGCGCGCAACCGCCTGGCTGCAACCCGGCGCCCGGGTCCTGTTGATCGGCCTCGGCGGCCTGGGACAGTTTGCGCTCCAGTATCTCCGGCGGGTGCCCGAGCTTACGATTGCCGTGCGTGAGTTGAGCCCGGACAAGCTGGTCCTGGCCGAGCAGCTCGGGGCCGATCTCGGCATCCTGGAAGGCGACGAGGAGCTCGTTGACCTGGGCCTCGGGGGTCCGGCCGATGTCGTGTTCGACTTTGTCGGCAATGACCAGACGATCGACTACGCGGTCCGAAACGTTGCGCCCGGCGGTCTCGTCTCGCTCGTCGGCGAGGCGGGCGGCCACTTCGAGTTCGGCTTCGACCACGTCCCGGTCGAGGCGAGCCTGCAGACCACCGCCTGGGGTTCGATGGCCGATCTGCGTGAGGTGGTGCGGCTGGCGAAGCGGGGCCGGATGCGCTGGACGGTCGAGCGGATGCCCCTTGCCGCCGCGGCGGAAGCGCACGACCGACTCGCCGAGGGCCGGGTTGCGGGCCGGATCGTGTTGACCCCCGGCAGCTAGCCCGTAGGCGGGGCGGTCAGCCGGTCCACCCATCAACCAGGCGCTCGGTCCGGTCCACCAGGAAGGTGGCACCCTTCTGCTCGTACAGCGCCGCAGCGTCGCGGGCCGCGGCCAACGCCTCATCGGCCTTCCCGGCCTGCCGCAGCACCTGAGCCAGGTGGACGAGCACTTCGCCGTGCTGAGCGAGGTAGTCCGTCCGCGCCATGATCTCGACCGCGGCGCGCGCCACCGCCTCGGCCTCGGCGTGGTCGCCGCGTCGCGACAGCACCCGCGCCTGGACCGCCCGCCCGCCGCCCTGCGACACCACGTCGTCGCTCGACGATGTGTCACGGGCGATCGTCCCGAATCGCCACGCCTCGTCGTCTTCG
>JAOUHE010000098.1 GCA_029865285.1 Chloroflexota bacterium | reverse complement strand
GCTGAGCGACCCGCACGAGCCGGGTCGGCGGAATTGCTGGCTTGAGCCGACGACCCTAGAATGGGCGGCCGCCCGATGCGGCGCTGATCACATCCCGCAGATCGGTCCATCCATGTTCGAATCGCTCTCCGTACGCCTGCAGGGCGTCGTCGACCGCCTTCGCGGCAAGGCACGCATCACCGAGGCCGACCTCGACCTGGCGCTGCGCGACATCCGTTTGGCCCTGCTCGAGGCGGATGTCAACTTCCAGGTCGTCAAGGCGTTCGTGGCACGTGTGCGCGAGCAGTCGATGGGGGCCGATCTGCTCACCGGTCTCCATCCGGGTCAGGCAATCGTCAAGGCGGTCCACGACGAGCTCGTATCGGTGCTCGGTGGAGAACGCCACGTGTTGCAGATGGACGGGCGGCCCGCCGTGATGATGCTTGTCGGGTTGCAGGGATCGGGGAAGACGACGACCGCGGCCAAGCTCGCGGTGCGCCTGAAGCGAGAGAACAAGCGGCCGCTGCTGGTGGCCGCAGACGTATATCGCCCGGCCGCCGTGGATCAGCTGGTCCAGCTGGGCGATCAGGTTGCGATCGAGGTACACAGCCGGCCGGCCGGGACGCCGGCGATGGAGGTGGCCAAGTCCGGGGTCGAGTTCGCCCGACAGCGTGGGCACGATGTCGTGCTGATCGATACCGCCGGACGGCTGCACGTGGATGAGCCGATGATGGACGAGCTCGTGCGCATCAGCGGTGCACTGACTCCCGCCGAGACGCTGCTGGTCGTGGACGCGATGACCGGCCAGGAGGCCGTTCGCGTTGCCGAGGCGTTCCACCTGCGCCTGCCGCTGACGGGTCTGGTGCTCACCAAGATGGATGGCGACGCGCGCGGTGGCGCGGCCCTGAGCATCCGCAGCGCCACCGGCCTCCCGATCGCCTTCGTCGGGACCGGCGAGCGCATCGACGCGCTCGAGCCATTCCATCCGGATCGCCTGGCACAGCGCATTCTCGGGATGGGCGACATCCTCTCCCTCGTCGAGCGCGTCCAGGAGAACGTCGACCAGGAGGAGGCTGAGCGGGTGGCGCAGCGATTCATGGAATCGCGCTTCACCCTGGATGACTTCCGCTCGCAACTGGCGCAGGTCAAGAAGATGGGTCCGATCGGGCAGTTGATCGGCATGATTCCCGGCGCCGGGCACCTGGCCGGCGAAGCCCAGCAGGCGGTAGACGACGGCCAGCTGCGCCGGATCGAGGCGATCATCGACTCGATGACGCCAGCCGAGCGACGCCGGCCGGAGATCATCAAGGCCAGCCGACGGCGTCGCATCGCCACCGGCAGTGGCACCACCACCGCCGACGTCAATCGTGTCCTGAAGCAGTTCGGCGAGATGCAGCGGCTGATGCGCCAGTTCGGAGGTGGGCGGCTGTCCCGGCAGGGCGGCGGTCTCGGCGGCCTGCTGGGTCGCTGACCCGATCAAGCCATGAAGCGCCTCGTCATCGGCGTCACGGGACTCCTCTCCACTGCTGGAATCGTCGTTCTCGCCGCATACCTGCTCATCTTCTCGGCGTCGGCAGACCGGGCTGCCCGTGCCGTGCCCGCCGACGCTGCCGTCTATCTGAACATCTACCTCGAGCCATCGGCCGGTCAGCGGATGAACCTGTACGGACTCATCGGTCGGCTGCCCGGATTCGCCGATCCGGCAACGCTGGAGGAGAAGATTCACGACGTTGCCCAGCGTCTGATCGGGCAGACGGGGATCGACTATGCGGCCGATCTTCGGCCGTGGCTCGGCGACCAGGTGGCGCTGGCAATCAGCCCCGGAGAGGCCTCAGACGGCGGGCCGCAGATGCTGCTGCTGGCCGCCGTGGCGGAGCCGGGGGCATCGGCGGCAATCGACCGGATCATGACCCGAGACGGCATCACGTTTGCTCCGGAGACATACCGGGGGGTGTCGGTGAAGGTTGGCGCATCGGTCAGCTACGGACTTCTCGACGACCTCCTGCTCGTCGGAAGCAGCGCCTCGGGGGTGCGATCAGCCATTGACGCCGAGACCGGCGCCGCCCCATCGCTGGCCGATTCGGCCGAATTCGCCGGGGCACTCCGTCGAGTTCCCGCCGACCACCTCGGCTCGATCTATTTGGATCTGCGCTCGCTGGTGGGGGCGGGCGGAATGGACCAGGTGGGTGGGTACACGACGATCGCGGTGGCGCTGGTGGCGGAGGCGGCCGGCGTGCGCCTGGTCGGCGAAGTGCCGTTTGCCGGGTCGGTGCCTGAAGCGGGCGAGGCGTTCGCGCTCGCCAGGGAATCGTCGAGCCTGGCCGAATGGATGCCTGACAACGCGCAAGCAGAAGCGATCCTCTTCGGTCTCCAGCAGACCATGACGGCGCTCGAGCAGCAGATACGTGGCACCACCGCCATGCAGGACGCCGCCGAGGCGCTCAACCAGCTTCGCGCGCTGGCCGCCATCGGCCTCGGCATCAACGTCGACCGCGACCTGCTGCCCCTCTTCGACCGTGAGGCCGGCATCGTGCTGGAGGATGGAGGCGGACAGTCGATGGTGCAGTTGCTGCTCCGACCGAGCGATCCAGGGGCCGTATCCGAGTCACTCGGCCGGATGCGGGATGCGCTCAGGGATCGCGGCTCTCGGGTCACCATGAGCATGTTTGGGGGCCACGAGGTGACCAGTATCGTGGTGCCCGAGATCGGCCAGGTCGCCTATGCGCTCGCCGACGGAGTGGTGGTCGCTGCCTTCGAGCGCGACGCGGTCATTGCCGTTCTCCGCGCGCACGCCCGTGGCGAGACGCTTGCGGGGACCGACGGATATCGGGATGCGTTCGACCTGGTGGGCGCGCGGAGCGGGCACGAGGTCTGGGTCGACGTGGCCGGCAGCATCGACGCCCTCGGCGAGATGCTGCAATTCGATGAGGAGACCCGGGGTATCCTTCTGCAGGTTGGCGCATTTGCCCTGAGCGCCCCCGCCCGCGACAATCACCTTGAGATCAACGCCGTCCTCACCGTGAAGTGAGGGCGGCCCGCGCCACCGCCAGACGCATTCAGCAACCGGCCCGGCAGGATCGGTCGCTGCAAACATGAGAGAGGTAGACAACACTTGGCAGTACGCATTCGGCTCTCGCGCGTGGGAGCCACCAAGCGCCCCAGTTATCGCGTGGTGGCCATCGACAGCCGCCGCCCGCGCGACGGGCGTGCCCTGGAGATCCTGGGCTTCTACGATCCGCTGACCGAACCGGCCACGGTTCGGATCGATACCACCAGGTACGCCGACTGGGTTTCGCGCGGCGCCCGCCCGTCCGACACGGTCGCCAAGTTGATCAAGCTGGCGTCCGCTGCCCCCGCGGCGCCCGCGGACGCCGCGGGGGCTACCGAGGCGGCACCCGCCCCCCCGAAGCGCCCGCGCGCCCGTAAGCCGGCGAGTGCCACCGCGAAGGCAGCCGAATGAAGGAGTTTCTCGACTACGTGGCACGCAACCTCGTCGATAACCCCGACGGGGTCGAGATCGACGTGGAGGAGAGGCCCGAGGAGGTCGCTCTCACGCTCAAGGTTGCCGAGGGGGACATGGGCCGCGTGATCGGTCGCGACGGGCGGATCGCCAACGCCATACGCAGCCTGCTGCGCGTGATGGGCACCCGCGACGGACGCCACGTCGAGTTGGAGATCGTCGGCGACGACTGATCGCCTCGCGGTCGCCCGCGTGCTGGGGGCAAAGGGCCTTGGTGGTGGCCTGCGCGTCGAGCTGCTGACCGACTTTCCCGAGCGCCTCGAGCCCGGCGTCATGCTCTGGGTGGAGGGCGAAAGCGAGCCGCGCGCATTGCGAACGATCGAGTGGGGCGGGCGCGCGCCGGTCTTCTTCCTCGATGGCATCACCGATCGGTCCGCGGCTGAGTCCGTGCTCGGTCGCTACCTCGAGGCGGCGGCGCAGGCGCTCCCCGCCGGGAGCTACTACTGGCACCAGCTGGTGGGGCTGTCGGTGACCGATGCATCGGCTGGGCTCCTCGGCGAGTTGGTCGAGGTGTTCCGTGCTGGCGAGAACGAGGTCTACCGCGTGGAGGGGGCAGGCGGCGAGACGCTCATTCCCGCGCTGCGCGATGTCGTGAAGTCGATCGACCTGGAGGCTGGCACGATGCTGGTCAACTACCAGCCCGAAGAGGTGCGCTGACCGATGTCGGGGCCGCGCGAAGCTGCCTGGCTGCGAATCGACGTGGTGACGCTCTTCCCCGAGCTGTTCGATGTACCGCTCCGCACCTCGGTGATCGGGCGCGCCCTCGAACGGGGGATCGTGGACGTGACGCTCCATGACCTGCGGGAGCATGGCCTTGGTCGTCACCGCAGCGTCGACGACTACCCCTACGGCGGGGGAGCGGGGATGATCATGCGTCCGGAACCGCTTCATGCTGCGATCGAGCCGCTGCGGCAGGCAGGTGCGCAGGTCGTGCTGCTGGACCCGGCCGGCGAGCGCCTCACTGATCCGCTCGCTCGCGACCTGGCGTCGAGCGGTCGCCTCGCCCTGGTGTGCGGGCGGTACGAGGGGATCGACGAGCGCGTGCGGTCCCTGGTTGACCGCGAGGTCAGCATCGGCGACTACGTGCTGACCGGCGGGGAGCTTCCGGCGCTGGTCCTCATCGACGCCGTCGTGCGGCTCGTCCCCGGAGTCATCGAGGCAGAGTCCCACGAGTCCGACTCCTTTGCCGACGGCCTGCTCGAGGGCCCGCAGTACACCCGGCCGGAGACCTTCATGGGTCTTGCCGTGCCCCCGGTTCTGCTGTCGGGTCATCACGGCGAGGTGGCGCGTTGGCGGCGCCGTGAGGCGCTGCGCCGAACGCTGCGGCGTCGGCCCGACCTGCTGGTCGACGCTGATCTGACTGATGACGACCGCTCCGAGATCGCGCGGCTGATGGCGCCGGAGGAAGGGGATTCGGACTCCTGAGGCGCCTTGCCGCTCCGTAATCAGCGCTGGTATACTCCGCCCACCGCGACCGCGAGACGGTCGCGTCATTCGTGTTCGCGGCCTTCATGCACCGGCCGGCGGGACACCAGACTGAATGCAAGACTGCGGCGCACGCCGCGATCACGAGGCCTTCCATCATGAACGTCATCAGCGAGATCGAACGCGAACAGATGCGCACCGATGTCCCGGAGATTGCCTCTGGCGACACCGTTCGCGTCAGCGTCAAGGTCGTGGAGGGCAATCGCGAGCGCATCCAGGTGTTCGAAGGCACGGTGATGCGCCTGCGCGGAGGCGGGATCAACCGCCAGATCACCGTCCGTCGCATCGCCAGCGGTGTCGGCGTGGAGCGCACCTTCATGGTGCACGCGCCCCGGGTCGAGAAGATCGAGGTCGTGCGCCACGGCGTTGCCCGACGAGCTCAGCTCTACTTCCTCCGCGACCGCGTCGGCAAGTCCGCCACCCTTCGCGAGCGACGCCCCGGCCGCTGACAAGCGCCCCTCGGGGCACTGATCCGGTGGCATGATCGTCGGCGACCGACGCAGTCCGAGAGGACGCCTTCGTGATCGAGCCGACAACCCGCATCGAACGAACCCACTGGCGCGAGGGGCGCCGCATCGTCGTCGGCTGCGACGCCGTGGGCGTCGCCTGCCTCTCTGGCCCGGTACTCGCCGCAGCGGTGGTCATGCCACCCGGATCACGGCGCATCCCCGGGGTGCGCGACTCCAAAACGCTCTCGCGCGCTCAGCGTGAGCGGCTGTACCCACAGATCCTGCGCAGGGCCCTGCACGTCGGCCTCGGTGCGGCGAGCGTCACGGAGATCGACCGCCTGAACATCTACCACGCCACCTCGCTCGCGATGCAGCGCGCGGTGCAACGTGTCACCCGACGCGAGCATGTCCTCATCGACGGGCTTCGCATCCGCGACTTCGAGCAGCACGTCGGTGAGTACACCGCCATCGTAAATGGAGACGCCTACTGTCACGCGATCGCCGCGGCATCGATCGTCGCGAAGGTTGTCCGGGATCGGCTGATGGACCGCCTCTCCGCGCGGCATCCCTACTACGCGTGGGAGCACAACGCGGGCTACGCCACGCTTGCCCATCGACTTGGCATCGAGGATCACGGCATCACCCCGCATCATCGCCGCAGTTTCGCGCGGATCCAGGCGGTCGCCCTCGGTCAGCAGCTCGACCTCGCCCTCCTGGCACCGCCGAAGATGTCGGGGTCCGACGAGGTCGTCGCCCTGCCCATCAGCGACGGCTCGAGCTTCCCGGCTTCCACCCCCGACCCGGAAGAATCGATCGCCGGCGCGCCACGCTCGCGGTAATCGCGTGATACGCGCTCCGTACGCTGCAGGCGACATGCTGGCCGGATGGACGCTGCGTCCGGGGGCGGTTGATGTCGGATCCGCGGAGACTCCGCGGCCTGGCGGCGGAGTCTCTCGTCGCGGCATGGCTGGCCGAATGCGGATGGACGCTACTCGCGCGGAACTGG
>JAOUHE010000097.1 GCA_029865285.1 Chloroflexota bacterium | reverse complement strand
TTCGTGGACGGCGCCTCCACAATGGTCGTCGGGGAGAACCTGCTCAAGGTGGTCGCCTGGTACGACAACGAGTGGGGCTACAGCTGCCGGGTCGCAGATCTCGCCACCTTCATGGCCGCTCGCCTGTGAACAAGCAGACGGTTCGCGACATCGATGTACGGGGGAAGCGCGTCTTCCTGCGTGCCGACCTCAACGTGCCCCTCGACGACGGGCGAATCACCGACGACACCCGCATCCGTGCCAGCCTGCCGACGATCACCTATCTGCTCGAGCGCGGCGCGATCGTCATCCTGGCCAGCCACCTGGGCCGGCCGAAGGGCAAAGTCAACGACGCGCTGCGGCTCAAGCCGGTCGCCGACCGGCTCGGTCAACTGCTGGGCCGCCAGGTGCGGATGACCGGCGACGCCCTTGGGCCGGGCGTGCAGGTGGCGGTCGACAAACTTCGCCCGGGCGACCTCCTCCTGCTGGAGAATCTGCGCTTCCACGCAGAGGAAGAGACGAACGATCCGAAGTTCGCCAGGGCGCTGGCGGACATGGCCGATATCTACGTCAACGATGCATTCGGCTCCGCCCACCGCGCCCACGCCTCGACCGAGGGCATCACGCACTTCCTGCCGAGCGTCGCCGGGTTCCTGCTCGAGTCCGAGGTGCGCGCGCTTTCCACCTTGCTCGGGAAGCCGCCACGGCCGTTCCACACGATCATCGGCGGGGCAAAGATCTCGGGTAAGCTCGAAGTACTCGAAGCGCTCCTGTCGCGTTGCCAGGCGATCCTGGTCGGCGGCGGCATGGCCAACACGTTCCTTGCCGCCAAGGGCAATGCGATGGGCAAGAGCCTGGTCGAGGCTGACCAGTTGGAGAACGCCTCGCGGATCATGGCCGAGGCGCGACGCAAGCGCGTGCGGCTGATGCTGCCCACCGATGTCGTGGTGGCGGCGCAGATCCACTATCGCTCGCAGCGGCAGGTGGTGGCCGCCTCGGGGGTGCCCAAGGACTGGTCGGTGGTCGACATCGGCCCCGCCACGGTGGCCGCCTATACGACGCACCTCGCCAAGGCCCGGACGATCTTCTGGAACGGCCCGATGGGCATCTTCGAGATCGCCCCCTTCGCTGACGGCACCAACGCGATGGCGCGCTACGTGGCCTCGCGCACGGCCGCCGGTGTGGTCACCATCGTCGGCGGCGGCGATTCGGTCTCCGCGGTGGACAAACTTGGCCTGGTCGACCAGATGACCCACGTCAGCACCGGCGGCGGTGCGTCCCTGGAATTCATCGAGGCCAAGGTGCTCCCCGGGGTTGCGGCGCTGCTGGATCGAGAGGCGTGAGCACCATGGACCCGCGGATCGCAGGGGTGCACGCCCGCGAGGTGCTCGACTCGCGCGGGAACCCGACCGTTGAGGTAGAGGTGCGACTCTCCGGCGGCGCGTTGGGACGCGCGATCGTGCCGTCGGGCGCCTCGACGGGCGCGCATGAAGCGGTTGAGTTGCGCGACGGAGACAAGTCGCGATACGGCGGCAAGGGCGTCCTCGACGCGGTTGCCAATGTGAATACCGAGATCGGCGAAGCGGTTGCCGGGTTCGACGCCCTGGACCAGCCCGGGCTCGACCGCCTGTTGATCGTGCTCGACGGCACGCCGAACAAGGGCCGCCTGGGGGCCAATGCCCTGCTCGGCGTGTCGCTGGCGGTCGCGCATGCCGCCGCAGCGGCGGAGGAGATTCCGCTCTATCGGTCGCTCGGAGGAGCGGCAGCGCACCGCCTGCCGGTGCCGCTGGTGAACATCCTCAACGGTGGCAAGCACGCCGTCGACTCGACCGACTTCCAGGAATTCATGATCGCCCCGCTCGCCGCGCCGACCTTTGCGGAGGCGCTGCGCTGGGCCGCCGAGACGTTTCATGCGCTCGGCTCATTGCTTCACGAACGGGGGTTCGCCACGACCGTCGGCGACGAGGGCGGCTATGCGCCCAGCCTCGGCACCAACGAGGCGGCGATCGCCCTCGTGCTCGAGGCGATCGAACGGGCCGGATACCGGCCCGGGGAGCAGATCGCGATCGCTCTCGATCCCGCTGCGACGGAGCTCTACGAGGCAGGCTCGTATGCATTGACGCGCGAGGGACGAACGCTGTCGAGCGACGAGATGGTCGGTTTCTGGGCCGACTGGGCCGCCCGCTTCCCGATCATCAGCCTTGAGGACGGCCTGTCGGAAGATGACTGGGCCGGCTGGACCGCGCTGACCGAGCGGCTCGGCGACCGCATCCAGGTAATGGGCGACGACCTGCTGGTGACGAACACCGAACGCCTGTCACGCGGCATCCGTGAGCGCGCCGCCAACTCGATCCTGGTCAAGCTCAACCAGATCGGCACCCTGACTGAGACGCGCGAGGCGGTCGAGATGGCGCACGCCGCCGGCTGGACGGCAGTGATCAGCCACCGGTCAGGAGAGACCGAGGACACCACCATCGCCGACCTGGTGGTGGCGCTGGGTACGGGGCAGATCAAGACGGGCTCCATCAGCCGCAGCGAGCGGATCGCCAAGTACAACCGCCTGCTGCGTATCGAGGAGGAGCTGGGCGACGCTGCCGAGTACGCCGGCCGCGGCGCGTTCGCGGCCTTCGCCGGCGGATGAGCGACGGCGACGCGGTCGTCCCTGGCCTGACCGATCACGCCCGTCGCAACCGCGCGTTCTGGAACGAGCTCTCCGATACCTACCAGGCCGATCACGGCCCCGACCTGGCCCGGCATGGCGCCGGGTGGGGCGTCTGGCAGATCCCCGAGGATGAGCTGCGTGCCCTGGGCGATGTGGCGGGCAAGGATGTGCTGGAGCTCGGATGTGGGGCGGCGCAGTGGTCGATCGCCCTGGCCCAGCGGGGCGCCCGGCCGGTGGGACTCGACCTGTCGGAGCGACAGCTCGAGCACGCGCGCCTCCTGGTGGCGGAGGCGGGCCTGGACGTTCCGCTGATCCATGCCAGCGCGGAGGCGGTGCCATATCCGGACGCCAGTTTCGACGTGATCTACTGCGACCACGGTGCGATGGTATTCGCCGATCCGCGCCGAACGGTTCCGGAGGCCGCCCGTCTGCTGCGTGACGGCGGACTGCTCGTCTTCAGCATGCACACCCCCATCGCCGACATCTGCTGGCCGCCCGACTCGGAGCAGGTGACCGACCGATTGAGCCTCGACTACTTCGACCTGAAGGTGGTCGACGTGGGCGAATCCCAGCACGTCGAGTTCCAGCTCCCGTACGGCGAGTGGATCCGACTCTTCCGGGCGAATGGCTTCGAGGTCGAGGACCTGATCGAATTGCGACCGCCGCCCGACGCGGTCAGCAGCTACCGGACCGATGCCGATCGCGAATGGGCACTCCGATGGCCGATGGAGCACATCTGGAAGGTCCGCCGCCGGAGCGCAGACTCCTAGCGGACGGCGTCCCCAGCACGCACTGGCCCCTCGGTTACCACCCGCGCGTACCAGCGTGCATCCGCGGGGTATTGGCGCGAGTTGATCCGCCCGATGCGACGCTCGACGAACCAGTGGGCGATCGTCTGGCATGGCTCGGCGCGCTTTGTAAGCTCCAGGACCAGTCCCCCCTCACCGATGGTGAGCAGATCGCCGGGCGCGATCGAGTCCATCTCCATGCCCTCGAGCGTCAGGTTCTCGCCGTAGGCGCCGGGGAATGCGGTATGCCCGTCGGCGCCGACTCGTGCGATCGCCTCCACGGAGTAGAGGCAGACGGCCTGGTCAGGTCCACCATGATCCGGCTCGGGTTCGGTGTGCCGGTCATCGGCGAGGCCAAGGCGGCCCACCCACTGCTCGGAGACCGGGAGCTTGGGGACCCCGCCGGGGGAGACGTTGACACTGACCACGCGCACGGACAAGTCGGCCACTGGCGGGGTGGAGCTACGCGTCGGCCGGCGACTCGCCCGTGGCATCGGTCTTCGCGCGCTTTCGGGCCGCGGCCGAGTCGCGTGAGGCGCGCACGACGGCCACCTTGGCCTTGCCGGCGGCGGTGCGCGGTCGATCGGGAGCCTTGGCGGCGGCCGCCTTCGACGCCTTGGCGACGGCGACCTTCTTGCGCTGGGCGGTCTTCGTGGCAGTCGACTTCTTCTTCGGAGCGGCTGCGATCTCGACCGTTGCACCGTCGAGCAGGTGTGCGGCATTTGCCTTGGCCATCAGGCGGCTCTTGCGGCGCGCTGCGTTGTTGGGGTGGATGATCCCCTTCTCAGCGGCCTTGTCCAGGGCGCTGATGGCTGCCGTCACTGCAGCCGGTCCGTCTCCATCAGAGCGGCCAAGGGCGATGCTGTTGGCCTGCTGCACGAGGGTCTTGGCCTCGCTCCGGGTGCGGCGATTGACCGCGTGCCGGCGGAGCGACTGGCGAGCGCGCTTGAGCGCCTGGGGCGTACGTGCCCCCTTCCAGGTTCGAGCTTTTCTTGCCACGAATGATCCTCAGCGAAGGGGTGATGAGCATGAAAAGAGCGCCGGGGAAGCCAGGCGCCTCGGTCGCGGAGTATAGCACCGGGTCCGCCGGAGGCGAACGATCGCCCTCGACATCGGCGATGGCGAGGATCACAATCAAATCATGGGTCGAAAGTCGGCTGTGCCCGCCGGAGGTGATGAGGCAGCAGCCGCTCCCGCTGCGGTGGATGCGCCCACCGCGCCCGAACCGCCTGTAGCGGAGCCAGCTGGGCCCGAACCGCCGACCGGCAGAAGGCGGCTGTCAGGCCGATCCCGGGCGGTCGCCATTGTCGCGGCGGTCGTGCTGTCGGCACTTGTCGGCGTCTCGGCCACGGTGGCCGCCGCCAACAGTGGGCGGGTGATGCCCGGCGTCCGGATCGGTGAAGTCGCGCTGGGCGGCCTCACGCGCGACGAAGCGGAAGCGCGCCTCCGGGAGAAACTCCCGTCGCTCACCGCAGGAATCGCGACGGTCGTGGTCGACGGAGTGCCGACCCGGATCCCCTATGACGAGATCGGGCGGGGTTACGAGTGGGAAGCGATGCTCGACGCGGCCTTCACGGTCGCTCGCAGCGGGAACATGCTGACCGATGGCCTGGCCCGTATCGGCCTGTTGGCCATCTCGACCGAACTGCCCGTCCGGGTCCACGGCTACGAGGCGGATGCCATCGACGAGGTGGTGACGCGCATCGCGGTACGGTTCACCTCCCCGCCCATCGGCGCCAGGGCGCTCTACGATCCCGCCTCCGGCTTCTCGGTCCGTCCAGCGAGCCCTGGCCGACGGCTCGAGGCCAGCGCCATCCGAGCCGCGCTCGGCGCGGCGATCTCGGTACCTGCTCCGGACGACGTGGTGGTCACGCTCAGCACTTCGCCTGTCGAGTCACGCGTCACCACCGCGGTTGCCCAGGCCGCGGTGAATGCGGCGCGGGCGATGAGCCGCCAGACGCTCACCGTCGAAGGCGAGGAGGGTCAGCAGGCAGTGTTGAGCGCTGACGATATCGCCGGCTCCCTCGTGTTCGGCCCGGGGCGGGACAGCGCCTACGAGGCCCGTGCCGACATCACCGAGCTGCGCGCGAAGCTCGCGCCGTCGGCGGAATTGTTCGTTGCCACGCCGCGCAACGCCAGCTTCGTGTTCGGCACGACGGGCGTTGTGGAGGTGACGGCGGCCGTTGACGGTCGCTCGCTGAACCTGACCCGTACCGCCCTGGCCGTCATGGATGCGCTCAACGAGCGTGCCGACGGTGCATCGGTCTTGAAGGTGGAGCCGGTCTACGACCTTGTCCCGGCGATGCTGACCACCGAGGCAGCCGAGGCCGCGGCACCACGGTTGGAGCGAATCTCCACCTGGACGACGAACTACACCTCGGGGATCGGCAACTTCTACAGCGCCAACATCAGCATCCCCGCGCAGGACCTCAACGGGCTCGTTCTGGCGCCAGGCGAGTGGTTCGACTTCTGGGAGCGGATCGGCCCGGTCACCGAGGCGCGCGGCTACGGGTACGGCGGCGCGATCATCGGCGGCCGCAGCACGCCGAACGGCGTATTGGCCGGCGGCATCTGCTCCACCTCGACCACGCTGTTCAATGCGGCGATGCGCGGCGGGCTCGAGATGGGCGAGCGGCAGAATCACTACTACTACATCGCGCGCTACCCACTCGGCCTCGACGCGACCGTCTACGCCGCCGACACGTACAAGGTGTCGATGGCGTTCCGCAACGACACGGCTGGCCCCATCGTCATTCGCGCCTATACCGCATCGGGCATGGTCCGCTTCGACATCTGGGGCGTGCCCACCGGACGGACCGTATCCCTATCGGCACCGATCATCAGCAATCGGAAGGCTGCCCGCGAGACCACGATCTTCAACCCTTCCCTCGCCCCGGGGACGAGCGTGCGGGTTGAAGGTGCCTACAACGGCTTCGATGCGTCGGTCACCCGGACCGTGCGGGACGCCGCGGGAACGGTGATCCACGTCGATACCTGGATCAGCAACTACCGCGCGG
>JAOUHE010000259.1 GCA_029865285.1 Chloroflexota bacterium | reverse complement strand
CCTGTGGGTGATCGACCTGCTGGAGCGGCGGCTGCCGCGGCGCGCGCACCTGGTGATCACCCCGGGCGAGCGCCGCCGCCAGTACTTTGCATACCTCGGCATCACGTCGACCTCGATCCCCAACTGGGTCGATCCGCCCGCCGTCCTACCGGCTCGCGCCACGGCGCGTCGCGATCTCGAAATCCCGCTCGAGACCTTCTGTGTGGCGTACGCGGGTGCCCTCAACGCAGCCCGTGACCTCGACGCACTGCTCCGCCACGCTCGTCGCAGGCCGGACCACCTGGTCATCATCGCCGGGACCGGGGACGATGAACCGCGCCTGCGCACGGCGGCCATGGACCTGCCCAACGTGCGGATGGCCGGCTGGCTGGCTGACCCGTCCGGCCTGCTGGCGGCAGCCGATGCGATCTACTACGCATTGCGAATCGACCACCCGTACGCGGCATTGGCGGCGCCGAACAACCTGTACGTGGCCATCGCGCACCAGATCCCGATGGTGTATCGCGCACAGGGTGAACTCGCCGAAGTGGGCGAGCAGCACGAGATCGGGGTGCCCTTCAGCGACGACGAGTCACTCGACGCTGCCCTCGACCAGTTGGCCGACCCGCAGGTGAATGGCCGTGTCCGCGCCAACCTGGCGAAACTGTCCGGCGACTATCGCTGGGAGATTGCGGCCGAACGTCTCGTCCGCGCATACCCGATGAACGGGAAGGCCGCAAGCAGCGCGACACCGAAGGGGCCATAGCCGCCGACCGCGAACGACTGGGTGACGGTGAGCGCGAGGATGCCGAGCCAACCGGCGACGAACCACCCGCGCGGCCACCGCCGCGATCTCCGCGCCGCTGCCACGAGGGGCAGGAGGAAGAGCGCCCCGATTGCGGCCACACCGAGTGCCCCGGCCTTCAAAGCCACCGTCAGGTAGGCATTGTCGACCCCTGGCTGCTTGCCGATGGTGTGCGCCCTCGACTCGTTGTACGCGAAGCGAACATTGACCAGCTGGCCGAAGCCGTTGCCGAGCCACGGTGCGTCGGAGATCACCCGCATCGCGTTCAGGTAGGTCGCGAATCGTCCACCCGAAGCCACCGAGCCGATGATCACGGTGATGTCCGACTGTTCGTCGCCAAAGGTGATCCGATCGAACGGATCCTCAGGCGTCGAGGACGAAGAGCTCCCGGCAACGGTCCAGGTGGGTGGCGTCCCGAGCCTGCTCACGCCGATACCGCCGACAAACCCGACGATCAGGGCGAGGGCCACCGCCGCTGAGGCGCGCCATGAGCGCATGCTCCAGTTTCGGCGGCGCCGGCCACGGTGGACGTACGCGGCACCGACGAGCAGGACGACGACGGTGGTCACCAGCAGCGAGGTCCGGGTGAGGGTCAGCACCTGGGCGGAGAAGAGGAGCGCGAGCCAGCCGACGCGCCAGCGGACAGGTTGCCGGAGCAGCGCCCAGGTCGCATAGCCGACCGCGGGCACCAGGAAGATGCTGTTGCCGAACTGCATGCGCAGTGTGCCGCGGTCATATGTCAGCGCGGAGAACTTCAGCCCGCCCTCGATGACGGGCCCGACGGCGGTCGCCACGGCGACGATCGCCAGCGCGGTGGCCCCCAACAGCAGGCCGCGCGCCAGGGAGGCGCGGCTGGTCCCGCTCAGGACGGCCAGCGGAGCTGCCGCGTAGAACGCCCACCAGCGGGCGTCACGCAGCACGTCCCGCATGGCAAAGTCGCCAAGTATCCCGCCCACCAGCGCTGCGGCACCAACGAGCAGGAGCACGCCACCGGCAACGACGAACGCCATGGCACCCGAGACCGCAAGCCGCTCTCGCGCCCGCGCGCGGTCGCGCACGAGTGCCACGGTCGCGCCAACCAGGGCAAGCACGATCACCAGGTCAGGGGGCCTGACCGGGTATCCGGCCACCAGCCAGGGCGTCACATCCGCGCCGCGCCCGTATGGCAGCGCGATCACTACGAGCAGTCCGGCCGGCAACCAGCCGAGGCGGCGATCCGCGGCGAGTCCCACCGTGGCCACGCCTGCCAGCGCAACTGCCGTCCATCCGGCGGGCAGGGCCACGACCGAGACAGCAGCCAGAAAGAGGGC
>JAOUHE010000258.1 GCA_029865285.1 Chloroflexota bacterium | reverse complement strand
CCCGCCCGTGACCACCAGGGTCGGCACCTGGATCTCCCCCAGCCGCTCGAGGAGAGACGGGCGGCCGGCCACGGCGCGGAGCGCGTGGATCAGCGCGGTGTTGCTCATCGCTCGCACCGTGCTTTCCCAACGCGCGACGGCCGCCGCGTTCGACTCGCGGAAGGCGGCGCTGAAGGCGGCCCGAGAGGCCTCACGCGCCAGGAGGCGCGATTGCCCGGTCAGCTGAATGATCCGCGCCAGGGTGCGGATCTCGGCGATCCGCACCAGGTCTTCGGAGGCGGCGGAGGTCCCGACCAGCGCCAGGCCGTCCAGGCGGTGGCCGTATCGGAGCGCGAAATCCACGGCTGCCATACCGCCCATGCTGAAGCCCAGCAGCGTGGCGCGCTCCACCTTCAGCTGGTCGAGCAGCGTGGCGAGATCGTCCGCGACCTCGCTGAGGTTCCACTGCTTGGCTGGCACCGCGCTCCGGCCGTGGCCGCGGAGGTCGGGGACCAGGACGCGGTGGTCGCGGGCAAGATCTTCGGCCAGCCGGTCGAACATGCCGGCGTCGCACCACATGCCATGCGCGAGCAGGATCGCCGGTCCGCTGCCGCGGTCCTCGACAAAGAGTTCGAGGCCCCGGATGCTGACCCAGCGTTCGGTTGCCGGGGGGTTCAACCGGTCCATCTCCCTGCCACTGGCGGCACAGGCGGGGGCAGCGAGCTGGGCCGACCTGACGGCCGGGGTGATGCTCCCATATGGGGCGGCGCGTTCCCAGGGACCCTGGCAGCGGGGATGTTGAGGTCATTGGATCGCATCAGCCGCGCTGCTCGAGTTGAGTGAGATCGGCCAGTGTGTCCACGTCGGGATTTGCTCCGGGGACGTCGATCAGATCGAGCAGGCCCGGCCGGGCGGCGAGCAACCGGCCCAACCCCTCGTCTCCGGCGAGCCCGGAGCTCAGAGGCCAGTGGGCCCGGTCGACCAGCAGCGGGTGTCCCGGGACCTCGGGTGCCAAGGCGTAGCGCGGCCGCACGTTTCGCCCGCTCGTCCGCCAGGCGGCCACCAACCTCGCGATGACGTCGGCGCGCAGCAGCGGTTGGTCGGCGAGCACAATGACTGCTGCGCCGGCCGGCGGCCTGAGCGAAGCTTGCTCCAGACAGACCAGCCCGGTTCGGAGCGAGGAGGCAATGCCCAGCGACGGATCCGTGTTTTCGATGAGGCGCAGCCCCGCTGCCTCGAGGTGCCGGGCGAGCGCGGTCATCCCGGGCGGCGCCACTGCGACCCCCCCGGCCAGGGTCCCGGCGGCGATCGCCTCCACGACCGCCGCCGCGGCATGGGCGACCAGCGGTCGCCCATGGAGCGATGCCAGCAGCTTGTCGCCGCCGAAACGGGCCCCGGCCCCGGCGGCCAGTACGACTGCGTAGGCCTCACCAGCGGATGGCGTTCTCGTGAGCTTCATCCCCTCTCCACTCTGCCCAGGCAGGAAGCCGCCAGCGATCCCGTGTCGTTTCCTCCGCAGGTCGCCGACCTATCCTCCCGCCCTGCGGAAATACAACTCGAAACGCCCCAGAAAGCTGTCGCTGTCCGCCCGGGAATATCCGGAGAGGTAGATCTGTACCTGCAGGCGGGGTAGCCGCAGCTGACCAAGACGTCGGTCCGCCAGGGCGCGCAACACCATCCGCCAGGAGCGGTCCTCACCCTGGCGGCGAACCTCCCCACCGTCGATCGAGAAGCGATCCGGAGCAACCGCCGCCGGAAGCACCCGCAGAAACTCCTCCCGCGAGATGCTCATCTCCTGTTCAAGGACGAGGGCCTCCTGATCACCCACCGGCGACAGGCGGCCAGATGGCGAGGACGTCGCCGTCTTTCAAGGGGTGGGTCGCGCGCGCGCTGGGCGGGACGAACGTGCCATTGACGAGCACGAGATGGCAGTGCTGGGCCGGCAGCAACTGTTGCTGGAGGACTTCGGTGATGGTAGCGCCGTCCAGCAGCTGGAGGGAAATCCGGTTGTTCTTGCGTGCCTCAGGAGGCAGGAAGTCAGTCAGCCAGGCATATAGTTTCAGCGTCACCTGCATCGATCACGCCGCGGCCTGGGCTCGCGCCAGATAGGCGTCCTTGAAC
>JAOUHE010000096.1 GCA_029865285.1 Chloroflexota bacterium | reverse complement strand
ATCACGCCAACGACCAGCAGGAGTTGACCGACCGCGACCAGCACCAGGCCCGCGATCGCCAGCCAGCTCAGGATGCTGAACCACCAGCCGGCCTCGTCTCCCGCGAGCAGCAGGACGGCGAGGACCGGCAGGATGAGCAGGAGCGTCGTCAGCGACACGAAGACATCGTTGACAGGCCCCCAGAATTGCCCGGCGCCGCCAAAGAAGAGCGCGATGGTCACGGCCGCCACCACAAGCGTGGCAATGGCCGCATAGGCGGAGTATCCCGCCGCGCGCACCAGGCCGACCGTCAACTCGGGGTCCATGACCCAGGGAGTCTACCGCCGAGCCGTCAGGCCTCGACCGCCTCGCGCACCAGTTCGCCGACGATCTCGCTCGACCACTGGGCCACGGCGTCCCAATCGCGGAAATCGCCGTCGGGAGCGCGGACGGCTGCGCTCACCAGCTTCTCGCCGAGGTTGAGCCGATCGCGCTCGAGCCGCCCGGCAAAGGTCCGGTGCCCGATCGCGTCGACCGACTTGGCGATCTGGACCACGGATGCCGGGTCGCCTTCCGGCTTCGCCGGACTCCCGATCGGGCCGCTGCTGAAGAGCCAGACGGGCCGCTCACGCAGGTCGATCTGGAATCGATCGACCAGCTTCGTGGCGGCAGGAAGCCAGCTGCCCATGTAGACACTGCTGCCGAGCACAACAGCGTCGTAGGCCCCCATCGCCCCGACGCTCTCAGCGGCCAGCACCTCCACCTCGAGCCCGGCATCGGTCAGTTGGCGACCGATCGCCTCGCCAATCTCCGCGGTCGCATCATGTCTGCTCGCAACCGCAACCAGGACGCGCATGTACGACTCCTCGCCTCGTAGCGTGATGAGGCAATGCTGCGGGCGACGGTGATCCGCGGTCAGTGCCATGCCGCCCGAATGCCGCTGACCTTTGACCCGCCAGGAGCGGGCTGACGGCGTTCGGTCCCGATCTTGAGTACCATCCCGCAGCCATGACTCAGCCCACCGGTCGCCCCATGATCCTCGCCCAGGGATTGCAGAAGCATTTCGGCAGCACCCACGCCCTTGCAGGTCTTGACCTGGACGTTGCCGAAGGCACGATTCTTGCCCTGCTCGGCCCCAACGGGGCGGGCAAGACAACCGCGGTGCGGATCCTCACCACGCTCCTCCGCCCGGACGGCGGGTACGCGGAGGTGGCCGGGATCGACGTGCTGAAGCATCCCGCCGCAGTGCGCGGGAAGATGGGGCTGGCCGGCCAGTACGCCACCCTGGACGAGGTGCTGACCGGGCGCGAGAACCTGGAGATGATCGGCCGGCTGTTCCGGCTGCCGGGCGCCGAGGCACGGCGGCGCGCTACCGACCTGCTGGAGCGCTTCGACCTCACCGAGGCAGCGGACCGAGTCACCAAGAACTACTCCGGCGGCATGCGTCGTCGCCTGGACCTCGCCGGCGCCCTGGTCGCCGAGCCGCCCGTTCTCTTCCTCGACGAGCCGACCACCGGACTCGACCCGCGCGGCCGGCTGGGGATGTGGGACCTGATCTCGGCCCTGGCCAAGGGCGGCACGACGGTGCTGATGACCACGCAGTACCTCGAGGAGGCGGATCGGCTGGCCGACGACATCGCGGTGATCGACCACGGCCGGCTGATCGCGCGGGGCACGGCACTGGAGCTCAAGCAGCGTGCCGGAGGCGAGCGCCTCGAGGTGATCGTCGGTACGGAGAGCAGTCTCGAACGTGCGGCCAGCGTGCTGGCGGCGCTCAGCGGCCAGGCGGCGCATACCGACGTCCTGGCGCGGCACGTCAGCGTGCCGGTCGCTTCACACGGCGGGATCCTGACCCGCGCGGTTCGCGAGCTCGATGCGGCCGGTGTCGAACTCGACGACATCGGCTTCCGGCGAGCGACGCTCGACGAGGTCTTCCTGGGGCTCACTGGCAAGCCGGCAAGCACGGAGACATCGGTCAGCGAGGAGCTGCCGTCATGAGCTTGGGCTGGTGGCTGCGCGACACGCTGGAGATGGTGCGACGCAACCTGCTGCACATCCGGCGCACGCCGGAGTTGCTGCTGGACGTGACGGTCCAGCCGGTCATGTTCGTGGTCCTATTCCGCTTCGTCTTCGGCGGCGCCATCCAGATCGCGGGGGACAGCTACGTCAACTACCTGATGGCCGGGATCTTCGTCCAGACCGTGGCCTTCGCCGGCGTCTACACCGGCGTGCTGCTGGCCAATGACCTCAAGAACGGCATGATCGACCGATTCCGGTCGCTCCCGATGTCCCAGGCGTCGGTCCTGACCGGGCGGACGATGACCGATCTGTTGCGCGCCATGCTGGCGGTGGCGGTCATGTGGGGGATCGGCTCGCTGGTCGGCTTCAGCCCGCAGGGCGGAGTGGGTGGCGCGCTCTCGGCGGTCGGGATCATGCTCGCGTTCGGCTTTGCGCTGTCGTGGCTGGGCGTGGCGATGGGCGCATGGGTGCGCACCCCCGAGGCGCTGCAGGGGCTGATCTTCACCACGATCTTCCCGCTCACCTTCGCCAGCAGCGCCTTCGTGCCGACCGACACGATGCCCGATTGGCTGCGCGTATTTGCGGAGAACCAGCCGATGACGCGGGTGATCAACGCCGTCCGCGACCTGATCCTGGGCGGCAGCGGCGGCCCGGACCTCGTCCCGGCCCTGGCCTGGTCATTCGGCGCGCTGTTCGTCTTCTTCCCGCTCGCGGTGTGGCTCTACCGGCGGCGGATCAGCCGCTAGGGTCGCGACGTCGTTTTCAGGACGTTGACGCGGCGCTGCTCAGGTCGCCGCGCCTGATACCCTGCCGGCCGAAGAGCAGGAGGACGGTGCCAAGCGCGGTTGTCAGCACCAGCGCCACGCGTCCGAGGAGAAGCGCGGCGAGGGCGGTCTGCGGGGAGAGGCTCAGGCCCGCGAAGAGCAGGGCGAGAATCGCCTCGTTCGCTCCGAGGCCGCTCGGCAGAATCGGCAACGCCAGGCTGAGCCTGGCGATCGTGATGGCCGCCAGCACAGCTGGACCCGTCGCAGAGGGATCCACCGCTGCCACCAACAGGGCCGTGAGCAGGACGCTCCCGACGTGGAACGCCACACCGAGACCGGTGGCCATGGCCACGCTCCGGCTCGGCGGCCGGGCCCACTCTGCAGGATCGAACTGCACGCCGGCGCCGGCCCGGCCCCGGTTCCACGGCATGCGCGACGTGAGGGCGGCAAGCCGTGCCGGCGCGAAGAGCATGGTCGCCGCGAGTCCGGCGGCCAGGCCGCAGAGCAGAATGCCGCCGGCAAGGATCGGTTGCGGGATACGCGACGACGCGGCCAGCAACGCGAGCGCCGGAATCGCCAGGAGGGCGAGCGCCAGGTAACTCGTCGCTCGCTGTACCAGCACCGGTGCGACGGCTGCGCCCCACCCAAGGCCCGCCTTGCGCACCACGACGACGCGGTACGCGTCTCCGCCGATGTTGGCCGGGGTGACGCCGCCCAGGGCCTGGGCGGAGTAGTAGACGCGCAGTCCGGCCGCCCAATCGAGGCGCAGTCCACCCAGCTGGCGGCACAGGATCATCCACGCGGCCGCGCCAAGAGCGTGGATCGCCGTCAACCCGAGCACCCCGATCGCGACCAGCGCGCCGTTGGCGGATCCGATCCGTGCCCCGATCTCGGCTCCGTTGAGGCCGACCACCAACAGCACCAGGACCCCGATCCCCAGCGCCCAGCGGGCTGCGATCAGGACACCGGGACGATGCCGGACAGCTCGCCGCGCGGTCACGAGGCGGCGCTCAGGGCGGGCGGAGGCGCTGCAAGCGCTCGCGCGAGGGCGCGTGCAAGCGCGCGCCCGACCGGTCGGACCGGGCGGATGCCTCGCTCCTCGAGCCACGCGATGTTCTTCGGGGCATAGGCGATGGGGACCAGCGGGGTCCCCGCCCGTTGGGCGAAGAGGAAGGCGTGGTATCGCATGGCCACGACCGCATCCAGCGCGCCGAAGAGAGACAGGACACGCGAGGGGTGGACCATTCCCTCCACGACCTTCAATCGTGGACAGCTCGCCTGCAGCGCGCGAGCCAGGACGAGATCGTTGTGGCTGGCGAGATACGGATGCTGGCTCATCGGAACAAGGCAGAACTGCGTGTCGGGTGCGCGCTCGACGAGGTCGAGCACCGCGGCGACGACGCTGGGCGTGAGTGACTCGTTGACCGCCGTGAGACACAGGCCGATGGCCGGGCGCTTCGGATCGACGCCGGCCGCACGCAGCAGGTCGCGCCCGGCGCGGGCCGGTGCTGGAGGCATGCGCGCGGACAGGTCGTCCGCCACCTGGCACGCGATGCCCCAGTCACGCAGCAGCCGCACCGAGGCAAGGTCGCGGACCGTGACCCGCTGCGCTCGGCTCAGCACACGGCGCAGGAGACGCTGGCTGATGCCGGAAATCCCCGGGTCGATTCCCACCCCATCGACCACGAGCGTCCGGCCGAGGCCGGAGGCGAGCAGCCCGAAGAGCGGCAGCAAGCGGCCGATGCGACCCATGTCGCGGCCGAACAGGCCTCCACCGCCAATCAGGACCGATCGGTGGCGGCGCAGGGCCGCGACTGCCCCCGGGAGGCCAATCGCCGGGACCCCATGGAGCGCCGACGTCTCGGCCGGGGCGCGCGACAGTACGGTCACTCGGCGACCGGCGAGGGTGTTGAGGAGTCCGGCCAGGATCGCCTCGTCGCCCGTGTTGCGGTAGCCGTACGCGCCGACCACAAGGATCGGCTCGGGCATGGTCACGACGACACCAGTACCGCGTAGGGCCCGAAGGTCCGCGCAAGGCGGAAGCCCAGCGCCTCCAGGCGGATTCGGCGACCCTCGAAGGCGGGGTCGCGGACCAGCAGGACGGCCCCGACGTCGTAGGCGGCCACCAGCTCGGCGGGCTCAAGGAACTGGACGCCCGTGGTGGGCGACCCGGCCCCGGAGAGATCGGTGATGAGCAGGCGAATCGGGCCTCCCGATGAACGGACCCGGAGACCGCCATCGGGCAATGCGGCGAGCGTGGCGTGGGCGCCGGAGAGGAGGACGCGGAGCTGCGGCTCGCCGGATCCCGCGACCGCGAAGACAAGTTCCGCGGCGTTGCCGGTGACGCTGATCCGGGCCAGCGGCAGTTGCACCGGATGTATCTCCCATTCAAATCCGATCGGCTCCGTCGTCGTGGCCGATGCCCGCAGCACAAGCGTGGAGGCATCGCTCCGCAACGAGACGACCTGTCTGAACGTAACCGGAGCCCCCTGGCGTTCTCCCCTCCATGTCGATGTGACGCTCGCAGCCAGCCCATCGCCGGTCGCACTGCGACTCTCGCCTTCGAGGTTCGGCAGCGTGGCGAGGGTCTCGAGGCTGCCGTTGGCGTCCAGGAGGCGCGTGCCGCCAGGCGCGATCCGCAGCAGGTCGAGGTACTCCCCGCCATGGTTGACCCCGATGGCCATCCCGCGCGGGACCGCGGCGTTGGCCACCTCATCGGTCAGGCGCACGAAGAAGTACTGGTTGACCAGGGCCCCACCGCTGCGCAGCAGCGTATCGGCCGCCAGGCTGCGTCGCCACTCGTCGGGTCGGAAGCTGTAACGGACCGCTGAACTGAAGAGGGACGGGCGTCCGCTGAGACCCTCGATCCACTTTCCCTCGCGGACCGGGGCCAGGACTGTTTCGCCGGGGGCAACGTTGCGGTCGATCCAGAAGAGGGCCTGCTGCAGGCTGGCGGGCGCCGCCATTCGATAGCCATTCGTCTGCGTGCCGAAAGCGACCATGGCCGGCGACGCGGTGGCGGCCACCAGAACAACCGCCAGGGAGACGGCCCAGCCGGCAGGCGTCCCCCGCCGGAGTCTGTGGGTCAGCCAGGCGGCGGCGGCGCGAATGCCGGCCACCCCGACGCCGGCGGCGGCAACCACCAACGGAGCCAGCAGCGGCGTGGCGAACCGGGGATAGTCGGTGGCGGCACCGGACAGCACCGCGGCCAGGACCACCGCCATCGTGACGGCCGTCCAGGCGCCGACGATGGTCCAGGGGCCGACGCTCCGCCGAGCCAGTTCTCGGACCGAGCCGGTCACCAGCCCTGCCCCGGCAACCGCGACCATGACAACCGCCGGCCAGTACTCGGTCAGCCCCTCGAGGAGTCGGCCCGGTCCCCGATAGGCGAGGCTGGCAGGATTGCGGGCGAACTCGGTCCCGCCGGGCAGCAGGTACACGAGCCAGTAGAGGCCCACCACGGCGAGCGCCGCCCCGAGCGGAGCGAGTCGCAGGAGCCGCGGCCGCCAGGTGGGCGCCGCGCGAGTGGCGCTCAGCAGGCCGACGACAATGCCCGTCGGGACCGCGATCGACGCGGTACCGACGTGGGTCAGGGCGGCGAGGCCGACCGACAGACCTCCCACCGTCCACCAGGCCCATTCCCGGCTGGGTGTCTGCGGGGCGCGCATCAACGCGGCTGCGCCCAGCCACAGGAAGACGATCGCGCCGGCTTGGAGCAGACCGCCGA
>JAOUHE010000095.1 GCA_029865285.1 Chloroflexota bacterium | reverse complement strand
TCCTGTTCCGGCGCCGGTGCGAAGTCTGGCTCCGACACGGGCTCGAATGCGACGGCCGTTGACACCGCATCCACACGGGAATCAGTGACATCCGATGCGGACGGCGCCGGATCAGGCAGAAGGCCAATGTCCGAGTCGAAGTAGGAGGGCTCGGGTTCGAAGGCCTGCGGCGCCGGTTCGGGTTCGGGTTCGAAGGCCTGCGGCGCCGGTTCGGGCTCGGGTTCGAAGGCCTGCGGCGCGGGTTCGCGTTCGGGTTCGAAGGCCTGCGGCGCGGGCTCGGGCTTCGACGAACTTGAGGTCGCGGCCACCTGGGCCTCGATCTCGGCCGCGTCAAGCCACGCGAAGTCGCCATCGGCGAACCAGTCGGGCTCGATCACATCGGTGCTGTACAACGGAGAAACTGGCGCGGCAGGGGCGTCGCCGGACTCTTCGGTGACCGCGGGCGCGGAGGACTCGTCCGCGATCTGCTCCAACCCCTCAGATGCACCGCCCGCGTCCTCTGCGGAGACCCCCACGGCGTCAGCCGGGGCGATCGCGTCAGTCTCTTGGACGCCGGGCGCCTCCTCCGGTGCGAGGTGATTGGCGACGTCGGCGACGCTCGGCATCTCTGCGGTCGTGGGATCCTGGGCTCGAGCCAGGGCGTCAGCGAAGCCTGCGACCGCGGAGCGAGCGGTACGCGAGCGGCGCCGAGGGGTCGCTCGCTTGATGGGCGCCTCGACCGGCGCCGATGCCTTGAGAACATCCTGCGGGGACTCCGGCTCACGTTCCGGCTTGGCCATCTCATCGTGCGGCGCCGGGCGCTCCCACGCCACGGGAGGAACGATGCCGGGCCCGGGAAGGCGCAGGTCGAGGCGCGCTTCGAGGAGATCGACACGAGAGCGCAGACCGGCGACCTCGCCGCGTGCCTCGCCCAGCGCGAGGAGCGCCTGCCCGTAGCGCTCAGTGAGGTTGCGAAACTCGGTCAGCAGTTCACGGAAGGGAGTCGCATCCGCGACGGCCGAGGCGCTTCCATTTGGCGGCGACGACGCAAACCGGTCGCCGCGCGACGACATCGGCGTGGGGTTCTCCTTCAGGAAGACGCGCATGCCGTCGCCCTCGGGTGCGCCGGAGAGAACGCCTCGGGCCAGAAGCTCCCAGACCTTCCCCTCGGGAACCCCGAGTACAGACGCTGTCTCTGGCACCGAGTAGCCGTCCATCATGGGAGGGATAGCGTACCCCGTCAGGCGACTGCGGCGATACCCCGGAGCGGAGATGGCACGCGGTCGGGCGCATCGGAGGCGCCCTGCCGTCGGTCGACGTCCCGTAGAATCGGGCCTCGATGACGACCCCCGTGCAAGTGCCAACCCTGCCGGGCCACGATTTCGGGCTGCCGCCCGCTCTCGAGGGCCTTGGCGAACTGGCCTATAACCTTTGGTGGAGCTGGACGCCGCGCGCCGGCGCGCTCTTCGCGCGCATCGACTCGGCGGCATGGGCGCGCCATCGGAACCCGATTCCTGTCCTCACGGGGCTCGAGGCGGGACGCTGGTCTGCCCTCATGGCCGACGAGGACTTCATGGTTGACGCCAGTCGCTTGCTGGACGAGTTCGGTCGCTACATGGCCAACGGATCCGACTCGTGGTATCGCCGAGCCGCGTCGTCGGACCCCGCGGCTCGCCTGCCAGGTTCGGTCGCCTATTTCTGCGCCGAGTACGGCATCACCGAATCGATGCAGATCTACTCAGGAGGCCTCGGAATCCTGGCCGGCGACCACTGCAAGTCGGCATCGGATGCCGCGCTCCCGTTCATCGGGGTCGGCCTCCTATACCGCCGTGGCTACTTCCGCCAGCAGATCGACGCCGACGGCCACCAGGAGCACGCGCAGCCGGATATCGACCCGGGAATGCTTCCGCTGCGCCGTGCGCGCGGCCGGGATGGGTCGGCACTCCAGGTCAGCGTCGATCTGCCCGATCGGCAGGTACATGCGGCGGTCTGGGTCGCACTGGTCGGGCGAGTTCCTCTGCTCCTGCTCGACACCGACATCCCCTCCAACGACGGCTCTGACCGACCGATCACGCACATCCTGTATGTCCGTGGCCGCGAGATGCGGCTCTGCCAGGAGCTGGTGCTGGGCGTCGGCGGGGTACGCGCGCTACGCGCGCTGGACATCGAGCCGGCTGCATGGCACCTCAACGAGGGGCACTCGGCATTCCTGCTCTTGGAGCGGGCGCGAGAGCTGCTCGGTGTCGAGCCCGACCTCGCGCCGGCCGAGGCGCTGCGCCGCGTCGGACGCAACTCCGTCTTCACGATTCACACACCGGTACCGGCGGGGAATGAGACCTTTGATCGGGATCTCGTGGCCACCTCGCTTGCACCGTGGCTCAAGGAGAGCGGCATGCCGGCCGCGGAGCTTCTGGAACTTGGGCGCGGGCGTGGCGAGGAGCCTGACGCCCCGTTCGATATGACCGCCTTCGTCCTTCGGCACGCCTCTGACGCCAACGCGGTGAGCGCCCTCCATGCCGCGACCGCCACTGCCACCTGGGCGGCGGTCGCCGGACACGAGATACGCACTGTGACCAACGGCGTGCACGTGTCCACCTGGCTCGGAAGACCGATGCGCCGTCTCTACGAGCGGGCGATCGGCGAGTCGCTCGGCAGCGACGCCGCGGGCCAAGAGACGTTCGAGCATCTCGACGCGGTGACCGATGCCGACCTGTGGGGTGCGCATCGACAGCAGAAGCGAGAGCTCGTCGAGTTCCTCCGCCGTCGCCTGGCGCGGCAGTTCGCCCGGCACGGAGAGGCCCCCGACGGGCTGCGCGTCCTGCATGGAGTCCTCGACCCCGACGCGCTGACGATCGGCTTCGCCCGGCGCATGGCCACCTACAAGCGGGCCGACCTCCTCTTCCGCGACGAGGAGCGCCTGGCTCGGCTCCTGTCCGATACCGAACGGCCGGTGCAGGTCGTCCTCGCCGGAAAGGCGCATCCTGCGGACCGGCCGGGCCAGCAGGTGATCGAGCGCATCTTCACCCTGTCACGCTCCGGACCGCTGCGCGATCGCGTCTTCATCGTGGAGGACTACGACATGCGCGTCGCCCGGTTTTTGGTCGGCGGCGTCGACATCTGGCTGAACAACCCCCGGCGGCCGATGGAGGCTTCGGGGACGTCCGGGATGAAGGCGGCCATGAACGGCATCCCGTCGATCAGCGTCCTCGATGGCTGGTGGGACGAGGGATTCGATGGCAGCAACGGCTGGGCCATCGGCGGTCGGGAGACGCTCGACGACTACGAGGCCCAGGACGAGGCCGACGCCGCCGAACTCTATCGGCTCCTGGAAGAAGAGGTCGTCCCCCGCTTCTACGCCCGGAACCCCGAAGGCCTGTCCGACCCGTGGCTGGCCACCATGCGCGGCGCAATCGCCGGATCCATCTGGCGCTTCAGCACGGCCCGCATGCTCGGCGAATACGTCGAGCGGTTGTACCTTCCCGCGGCTCGCGCGCTGGAGCCCGCCGCTACCCGTTAGGGAAGGTAGAAGCGCGGGTTCTCCCAGATGCCATGGTCGTTCACCGCGAAATGCAGGTGGCACCCGGTCGAGTTGCCGGTGGTGCCCTCGTAGCCGATTGTCTGGCCGATCGACACTGACTGACCGGGGCTCACGATGACGCGTGACTGCAGGTGCCAATACCAGGTCATCACCCCGCCGCCGTGGTCGATCACGACGCCGTACGCCGAGTCCCAGGGCCAGAGTGGCCGCCCCGAGGCGGCGACGACGCCGCTACCGGCAGCCTTGATCGCGGTTCCACACCCGTTGGCCAGGTCGATCCCACCGTGGAAGTGCGCATACCAGGTGCCCTTGTAGGTGTAGGGCGGTTCGAGCCAGAACGAGGTCGGGCCCCATTCCTGGGTGACCCGGAAGTTGTCTTCCGGCCAGCGGAAGCCACGCGCCGACGGGGTCGTGTTGCGGGACTCAGCGATGAGCTTGTCGACGAGCCTGGTGGCAGCGGCGAACGCCTCTTCCTGCGCCTTGATCTGGGCCTCGACGTTGCCGCTCGCCGTGACGGCGGCGTTGAGCGCAGCCTCCTGCTCGCGGCGCTTCTGGTCGGCCGCCGCCTTCAGGTCGGCGAGGTTGGCCTCCATGGCCGCCAGCTCCGCCTGGCGCTCGGCGAGGAGTGCCGCCTCGGCTCCGGCCACGTCGCGCTCTTGCGCGAGCACGCTGCGTCCTTCGAGCAGGGTCTGCTGCCGTGCCTTCAGCTGGGTGCGCAGGTCGCGGATCTGGTCAGCCATGATGCGGTCCTGCTCCGAGACGGTGAGCAGGTAGCCGACCTGGTTGGTCGCCGCATCGAGCGAATCAGCGGAGAGGAGGATCTCCAGGAGCGACGTCTGGGTTGACTCGTACGCCGAACGGAGATGCTCCTGAAGGAGCGCCTCGCGGACATCCAGATCGGCCGTCTCCACGCGGATCTGCGCGGCCAAGGTGTTCATCTGCTCGTCGAGCTTGGCGATCTCGCCAAGGAGCTCGTCGAGCCGCGCGCTGATCTCGACAACCTCGGACTGCACCTGTACGAGCAGTCCGTTGACGCGGTTCCACTCGGCGGTGACCGAGGCGAGCTCCGCCCTGGCCGTGTCGAGCTTGGCCGCCAGCGACGCGGAGGTCGTCTGCAGTGATTTGAGAGCGGCGCGTTGCTCGGCGAGCGTGTCGCGCAGCGCCTTCTGCTGCGCGATCGCGTCGGAGAGCGGGTCCGCGGCCAGGGCCGGGTCGCGGGGGGAGGAGGAGACGATGCTCGTTCCGACCATCAGCAGGGCTACGAGCATGATGGCCAGATGAGATCGTCGTCTCATGCGACGTTCTTCGGTGCGGTATCCATAGCCCAGATGTGCCCCGTGCGGTGTGCCCAGCCATGCTACCCAAGCGTTTCGGGCGCGTGACGCCACCGAAATGTACTACACCGTAGTACTCCTTTGTTCAAGCGCCGCGGCTGCGGGCCTCTTCGTCATCCACCACCGACGCGCGCGCGACCTCGGCCCCAAGGAGCACCACCACGCCGGCGAAGTAGAGGAAGACGAGCAGCGTGATGGCCGTCGAGATGGGGCCAAAGGCGCTGTCGTAGTGCGCCAGGTCGGTGACATACCAGGTGAATCCGACGCGCAGCACGGTCCACAGCACGGTCGCTACCACCGCGCCCGGCCAGATTTGCGACAGCGCCACCGGGCGATTCGGCACGAGGCGGTACAGGGCGACCATCGCGACAAAGACGAGCAGGATCGGCACGATCAGGCCGAACAGGTCGAGCGCGCGACGGCCCCCCGGCACACCGCCGACCACGTCGTCCGCCAGGCCGACCAGGATGCCGGTCGCCAGGCCAATGACCACCGATGCGACAACCAGGCCGCCGAACAGCGCCATGAGTCCGATGGCGAGCAGCTTCTCGCGCCAGAACGGACGGGGCGGAGCCATCGTGAAGGCGCGGCTGATCCCGCGGCTGAGCGCCCCGAAGAATCCGAGTGCGCCCCAGGTGAGGAAGACGGCCGAGAGCAGCCCGATCCCACCGCGCGCGGCCAGGATGCTATCCACGATGCCGCCGATGGTGCCCGGCTGGAGTGGTGCGGCGCCCTCGAGGTGCCCGACCACGAACTGCCGTGCCTCGCCCTCGCCGATGAGCAGCGAGAAGACGAGCACGCCGAGGAGCACCACCTGGAAGAGCGACAGCATCGCGAAGTAGGCCATGGCACCGGCGTACTGCAGCGCCTCGTGCTCGAAGAACCCGGCGATGGCGCGTCGCGTGATGCGCGTGACGCGCCGGGCATCGGTCCACCGTACGAACGTCGCCCGCAGGAGCTCCCATCGGTCGGCCATTGGGAAGAGGCTACCCTTTCGGCATGCCGACTGACGAATCGGTTCTGCTCGAGGTCGCTGGCCACCGCGTGGCCGTCAGCAACCCGTCGAAGGTCTTCTTCCCACAGGTGGGCCTGAGCAAGCTCGACCTGGTGCGCTACTACCTGGTCGTGGCCGACGGTGCGCTGCGCGGGGTGCGGGACCGGCCGATGGCTCTCAAGCGGTTCCCGAACGGGGCCGGGGGTGAGTTCTTCTTCCAGAAGCGGGCGCCAACCAACCTCCCGGAGTTCGTCCGCACCGTGGAGCTGGCGTTCCCGTCAGGTCGGACCGCCGACGAGGTAGTGGTCAGCAACGCGGCCGCGCTGGCGTGGGTGATCAACCTCGGTTGCATCGACCTCAACCCGCATCCGGTGCGGGATGACGATCTCGAGCATCCGGACGAGCTGCGAGTCGACCTCGACCCCGGGCCCGGCGTTCCGTGGGGTGCGGTGCAGGAGGTCGCCCTTGTTGTTCGCGACGTGCTGGCCGATCACGGGCTGGCCGGGTGGCCGAAGACGTCGGGCTCGCGTGGGATCCACGTCTACGCTCGCATCTCGCGCGAGTGGGGCTTCGGCGAGGTCCGCCGCGCCGCGTTGGCGCTGGCCCGCGAGGTCGAGCGACGGGCACCCGCCCTTGCCACGAGCAAGTGGTGGAAGGAGGAGCGGC
>JAOUHE010000005.1 GCA_029865285.1 Chloroflexota bacterium | reverse complement strand
ACAACCCGCGCCGCATCCTCACCGTGGCGTAGTCCTGTCCCGCAACGTGGCTGACGACCGAGATCCTTCCGGCGACCTCCGGCGGATCGCCTTCCTGCTGGAGGCCGCCAGCGAGCCGACCTATCGCGTGCGCGCCTTCCGCTCCGCGGCGGCGACCGTCGGCGGCCTCGATCCCGCAGACCTGGCGGAACGAGTTCGCCGCGGAACCCTGCGCGATCTGCCGGGGATCGGCGAGGTGATGGCCCGCACCGTGGCCGAGTCGCTTCGCGGGGAGGCGCCGGTCTACCTGCGTCGCCTCGAGGCGACCGGCGGCAGGCCGGTGGCCGAGGCGGGCGCTGAGCTGCTGGCGGCGCTGCGGGGCGACTGTCACGTCCACTCCGCGTGGTCAGACGGCGGCTCACCGGTCCGCGAGATGGCCGAGACCGCGCTGGAACTTGGACACGCATACATGGTGATGACCGATCACTCCCCGAGGCTCAAGGTCGCCAACGGTCTCAGCTCTGAGCGGCTGGAGCAGCAGCTCGCGGAAGTGGCACTCCTCAACGCGGAGCTGGCACCGTTCCGGATCCTGACCGGGATCGAGGTCGACATCCTGTCCGACGGATCGCTCGACCAGGACCGCGACCTGCTGTCGCGACTCGACCTCGTGGTCGGCAGCGTGCACTCGGAGCTGGCGATGGACGAACGACCGATGACCCGCCGGCTGGTGACGGCACTGGCCGACCCGCTGCTCGACGTGCTGGGTCATCCGACCGGACGCATGGTCGCGGGAAAGCGCCGCCGGCCGCCATCTGCATTCGACGCGGAGATCGTATTCGCCGCCGCGGCGCAATTCGACAAGGCGATCGAGGTGAACGCGCGGCCGGAACGGCTCGACCCGCCGAAGCGGCTGTTGCGCCTCGCGGTGGAAACGGGCTGTCGGGTCGCCATCGACTCGGACGCCCACGCGCCCGGGCAGATGGCGTGGCTTCCGTACGGCTGCGACCGTGCGGCGGCCTGCGCGGTTCCGCTCGAGTCGGTCGTCAACACGTTCGAGGCCGATGCGCTCCTTGCATGGGCCGCGGCTCATCAGGCCTGAGCCCGGCGCCCACCCCCATCGGTCATACTCGACACAGCATCTGTACAGGGAGTCTCGCCATGTCTGTCGCCAAGGTCACCGAACTGAGTTGCACCTCCTCGGAGTCGTTCGAGGATGCCATTCGCCAGGGCATCGAGCGCGCCAGCCGCACGCTGCGCGGCGTGCGCAGCGCTTGGGTCAAGGAACAGCGGGTCAGCGTCGGCAGCGACGGTTCGCTCGAGTTCCAGGCCAATATCCTGGTCACCTTCATCCTCGAGGGCTGATCCCCCTGGACTGCCGGCCGCGTCCGGATGAGACCGGGCTGAGCCCTACTCGGCGAGCCCGATGCGCCCCTCGCGGCGCACGAAGAGCGGCCGGTACTTGGGGTTCGACACGCGGGCGTTGACGCTCGCTGCGTCGAGCGGCTTCGCACTGCGCGGCGGGGCGTAGTTTCCGCGCTCGACGATTGCGGCCGACAATTCGGCAGCGGTCTGTGGACCACGCTCGGCAATCACGGCGGCGATCTCGTCGTGGAGCGGCATCCTTGCCTTCTTCGCAGCGACCCGCTTGGCGGCCTTCCGGGTGGCGCGCTTCTGCGGTTTGGCCGGCGGGGCGGTCTCCGCGGTCGGGGGCGTCTTGCGCGGTCGACCGGGGCCGCGCTTGACGGGGACGACGGCCTCAGCCACCGGCTCGGCAACTGCCGCGTCCACGCCGGACGTCGCGGTTGGGCTGGCGGTCAGGGCATCCACGCGGCGGGACAACTCGTCGAGCCGCGCGACCAGCGTGGCGATCCCGTCGGGGGCAGCCTGGGTCGGCGGGCGCGAGCCGGGTCGCGCGGCGTCGAGACGCTCCTCTACCCAGCTCGTCACCAGCTCACCGGGGCGTACCCCGGCTTCTGCGGCGAGCAGCTTCAACGCGCTCAGGCGGCGCGGGTCGAGCCGGATTGACATCCCGGCGTCGTCGCCTGCACCGGGGGCGAAGCCGCCACTGGGCCGGGGCGGCGCGCCGAAGTCGCGTGTGCGTGGTGGTCGGTCGTTGAACGGTCGATCACCGAACGACGGGCGGTCCCGCTGTGGTCGGTCGTTGAATGGTCGATCACCGAAGTCGGCGCGGTCGCGCGGCGGTCGGTCGTTGAATGGTCGATCACCGAATGAGCGGTCGCCGCCCTGCGGTCGGCCGGGTCCAGATGGGCGGCCGGGTCCGCCGGGTCGCCCGCCAGGGCGGCCACCGGGTCGTCGTTCGTATGGCATCACGCCCACGATACCCGTTTGAGAGCCTTCCCGCCACCGAGGGTGCCTGCGTTGCGGGTCGCCGCGCACCTAGAAGCTGCCGCTGCCGCCGCCCCCACCCCCGCTGCTCCCCCCGCCGAACCCTCCGCCGCCCGACGACGACGATGGCGAAGAGCCGATGCTGCCGACCGCGCTGAACATGCCGCCGATGTCGGGCACGCCGGACCCGGAGAAGATGCTGCCGCCGCCCCCGAATCCGCCCGTTCCGCCTGCCGCGCTCGCGAACGAGGTTGGCGAGCTGCCCATCCAGATCGGGTAGTAGGCCGGCTGCGCCGACTGCGGATCGGCCGCCTGGTCCTCGAGGCCGCGGCGGAGCACGTCCGCCACCATGTCGTGCAGGCCGAGGGCGAAGCCCCACACGACCGCCTTGTCGGGTGTATCGGCCAGGATGCGCACCGTCTCGTCGGCGACGACCTGCTGCATGCTGCGGGCCTGCTCGAGAGTCTTCTCCAGCGTTCGGCGGTACGCCTTGAGCATGGCGTCCACGTAGGCGCCCTTGGAAGTGCGCTGCGACATGAACTGACCGATCCCCCAGCTCGCCAGCCCGCCGGTACCGAGGGCGAGACCCACCAGGGTGAGCCCCGACATCGGGATGACGAAGCCGCCAAGCAGAGCCGCTCCGCCGGCCACCATCTCGCCGATGCCGATGGCGCTCCAGACGGTGATCAGCGAGGAAGGCCGGCGGGTGAACCAGCCGAGCTGCACCACCTCGACCTCGAGCGCCTCGCGGATCGGCTCCATCAGGCCGTTCAGGATCCACAGCCGCTCGCGCGTCAGCGTCTTTCCGCCCCGTGCGTGCCGACGAATCAGGGCCCAGGCCTCTCGCTCGACGAGGCCCAGCCGGCCGCCGCGCGGTGGGCCGTCGCTCACCTCGATGGCCGGGTCGGTGAGCGGGTCCGGATCGTCGTCGGACTTCATCTTGCGGGCGCGGTCGAGGTTGCGGAACGCGATCCTGCCGGTGCTCGCCATCTCGATCAGGATCGTGTTGACCGAGTGCTGGCTCGCCTTCCCCTGGCGCACCACGGTGGCCAGCGCCGGCGTCATCTCGGCCGGCGGGCCTGCCATCAGGATCGACGGCGAGTCGAGCACCTCGGGGTCGTCGCCTTCACGCCGCCAGGCGCGGAAGGCCAGCCCCAGTGTCACCAGCAATGCGATGGGCGCGACCACGATGCCGAGCACGCCGTTGGCCTGCCGCAGGAAGTTGAGCCGAGCCGTCCCTTCCGGCGTGATGGCCGCGTCGACCGCATCGACCGCCAGGATGAGTCCGGCGTCGAGCCGCTGCTCGATCGCCGCCGGGACGATCACCTCGTCGATGATCGACTGGAGATCGCCCTCCGAGAGGTACCCGCGCAGGAAGCCGGCGCCACCGAACAGGCTGACCTTGCCGTGGACCAGGTCGTTCTGCAGGCTGACCAGGATCACCAGGCCGTCGTCGAAGCCCTCGCGACCGACGCCCCATTGCTCCATCAGGTCGCCGGCGGCTGCCAGGTTCGACTCCTCGGTGGCTCCGGGGTCGACCTGTGCATAGACGGCGATCTCGGTGCCGCTGCGCGCCTCGATGCCGTCGATCCGGGTCTCGAGCGCGCGCTCGACGTCCGGGGAGAGCACGCCGGCCGGGTCGTAGACAGCCTGGCCCTCGACAGGGGCGGGGAAGGCCGCCGGCTCTCCGGGTGCGAACCACGTGATCGCGAAGATGGCCAGGAAGGCGATGGCCCAGAACGTGCCGAACAGGACGCTGCACCCGATTCGGATCAACCGCAGGACGCGCATGCGACGAGGATAGCCCCGGGCTGCGGATCAGGTCAGGAACAGACGACGGTCACCCGGGCCGGTTGCTCCGTCAGGCCGGCGATGCGGTCGTCGAAGGTCACACTACCGCCGGCTGGCACCTGGGGTGAGACGGCAGACCGGATGCGGATGGCAATGCCCGCAGCGTTTTGGGCCTCGAGGGCGCACTTGGCGCGACCAGGGCGCGTGCCGTTGTTGCTGACCTGCACGCTCACGATCACGCCGTCGGGAGCATCGGCGGCGACGCTCAGCACCATCGCCTCATAGGGACCGATCCCGCTCATGGCCAGGCTGGCCCACACCGCCAGCAGCACCACTCCCGTCACGATGGCAACCACGATCGTGCCGTGGTACTGCGTCGCCGAGGGGGTTGCCATCCCGGCCTGGTTGCAGACCGAGCAGATCGTGTCGTCTGGCCCGACCGGGCGTCCGCACTTGTAGCAGTTGCGTGCCGATCGCGGCTCTCTCTCGACCTCGGCGCCCGGATCGGTCATTCGCTCGGCACGAGCCGCTCGCCAGCCCGGATCGGCACCGACAGGCGGTTCTCCGGGGGCGCCAGCGGACAGCTCCAGGCCGGGTCGTAGACGCATGACGGGTGGTACGCGTAGTTGAAGTCAAGCACCAGCTCGTGGCCGACCACGCCCAGGTCCGCCCCCTTGGCCGAATCCCACAGGTATCGCCCGCCGCCGTAGCTCTCCGTCCCACTGGTCGCATCCCGGAAGGGGATGAAGATGCCGCCGGCGTACTCGGTCAGCCAGTGGACGGCCAGCCGGCAGGACCTGCCGTCGATGGTGAAATCGACCCAGCCGATGCGAACGAAAGGGATCGGTGGCCCGAGCGAGGAGCGTGGCAGGTCGAGCGGCGGCGCCTCCGGGTCGGGCTCAAGCGGCGCGGTGATGCGGAGCGCTGGATCGTGCCGCCAGTAGGCGAGGCCGCGGAAGTCGCGACGCGCATCGGCGGGGATCGGCGACGAAGGGTGCTCGGCGAAGAGGCGGTCCTTGGCGGCGCGAAAGCCGAGCAGGGCGGCCGGCCCTGCTCGCCGGTCGTTGCGCAGCGTGTCGTACATGGCCGCGACGCGACGCCGGTAGTCGGCAAGTTCGAGGTGGGCTGACATCGCCCACACGATACACAGGAGGCCAGCCTCGCGGCCGGCCTCCCATCGGCCTGAACGGTGATCAGGACCGCTACATCCCGTTGTCCGCCAGGAATTGCGCCGCGACGTCCGGCAAGCTCTCCTGGTTGACGGCCACCTGCACGCCGAGGGCGGTCAGGACGTCCGTGGTGAGCAGCGCCGAGACGGCGTTGAGAGTCGCCTCGAAGTCGTCGGGAGCCGCGTCGAGCAGCGTCTTCGAAACCACCGGGGCAAGGTTCTGCGCCGGCTGGAGACCGCCGTCGTCCGCCATCAGCACCAGGTTGAAGCGGGCGATATCGGGCTGCGTGGTGCAGACCTGTGCGACGTCGATCGCCGAGTTGTTGAGCGCTTCAGCCATCTGCGTACTGCAGGGCGGGAGGCTCTCGACCTCGAGCTGGCTGATGTCGATACCGTACGTGGACAACAGCCCTGGACCGCAGACCGGGTTATCCGGGCAGCCGGGCGCGAGGCCCCAGACCAGCTGATCGGCGACCGCCGCCAGGTCGCTCATCGTCGCCAGCTCGAACTGGTCGGCGGTCTCCTGGCGGACGACAAAGCCGTCGGCATCGGTGCCGGGCGAATAGTTCAGCGCCACGAGGCCCTTCTCGGCGAGCTTGGCCTGCATGTTGGCGAACGTCACCTCCGGGTCGGACGCAGCGTCGGCCCCCAGGAAGGTCGCCATCCCGCCGAGGTACTCCGGCTTGAGGTTGATCTCACCGGACTCGATGGACGCCTGGGTCACGTCGCGTTCCCCGAGTTCCAGCTTGCGAGTGACGGTGTACCCGTGGGACTCGAGCGCCTGCGCGTAGATCTCGGCCACCAGGGCCGCTTCATAGAATCCGGCTGAGCCAACCGTCACGGCCGGTTTGGCCGCCTCCGACTCACTGGCCGATGGACTGGTGCTGCCCCCACCCGGTGTGCAGGCGCTCGCCACGAGCGCAAGCAGCACCGCCCCGAGGGCGAGCGTGCGGTGGATCCGCATTGGGTCCTCCTTGAATGTGGCCTGGGTCGCTGATTGCAGACACGGACAGGTCGAGCGGAGTCTATCAGCGCTCGGGTGCAAGCCCGATGACAGTGCTAGGACGTGCGGCCGACGTCGGTGGCGGCCCGCAAACCGGGCGAGGTGGCGAGGCGCTGGAGCAACGCGAAGAGTCCTTCGGTCGCCAGCGCCAGGACCGCCACCATCAGCGCCGCGCCGAAGACGCGCGGCAGGTCGCGAACGAAGATGCCCTGGAGGATGAAGTCACCCAGCGTGCCACCCGCCACCACCGCGGCGAGCGTGGCGGTGGCCACCACCTGCACCGCCGATGAGCGGACGCCGGCGAGGATCACCGGCAGGGCGATCGGCACCTCCACCGCGGTCAGGATGCGCCGCTCGCCCATCCCCATCCCGCGCGCCGCGTCGATCAGCTCCCGATCAACCTCGCGCAGTCCGGCGTAGGTGTTGGTCACGATCGGCGGAATGGCCAGCGCCACCAGCGCGATCAGCGCGGGCAGGAATCCCAGGCCGCCCCGCTCGAACAGGACCAGGGTGATCGGCAGCACCATGCCGAGCCAGCCGAGCGACGGAATGGCGCGCCCGATATTGGTGATTGCCACGGCCGCGCGCGCCCCACGACCGGAGTGGCCGATGGCGAGACCGATCGGCAGTGCGATCAGGACGCCCAGTGCCAGGGCCGTCGCTGACAGCGAGACGTGCTCCCACAGCCGCAGGGGGATGCTGTTGCGTCCCTCCCAACTCGCGGGGTCGCTGAACCAGGCTGCGACCTCACCCAGGAATTCCATCGCTCAGCCGCTCCGTGCCCGCGCCCAGGGCGTCAGGCGGCGCTGGAGACTCTCGAGACCGACGTCCGCGAGCACGGCCAGCGCAACCGAGAGCGCGACGCCGGTGTAGATCGAGGTGGCGAAGAAGCGGTTGATTCCGGTGTTGACGATCAGGTAGCCGAGTCCACCGAGGCCGATCAGGCTTGTCACCGTCACCAGCCCGATCGTCGTCACCGTGGCAATCCGCACCCCGGCCACGATCACCGGCAGCGCGATCGGGAGTTCGACCCGCCACAGCCGCTCGACCGATCCAAAGCCCATCCCGTCGGCGGCGTCCAGGACCTCGGCCGGCACGCCGTCGAGCGCCGCGACGATGTTCCGGACGAGGATGAGGAGCGTGTAGCTGACCAGCGCAATCTCGGCGGTCAGCAGCGACAGCCCGGTGATCGGGATGAGCAGGGCGAAGAGGGCGAGGCTCGGGATCGAATAGAGCGCGCCGGTGATGGCGATGGTCGGCCCGTACAGCGGACGAACGCGTCGAATCAGCAGCGCGAGGCCAAACGAGATCACCAGCCCGACGCCGATCGCGATGCCGGTCATCACCAGGTGCTCTCCCACCCGTCCGCCGATCTCGTCGAGGTTGTCGATCACCCAGTCGATGCGGAAGAAGGGCTGATCGTTCATGACCGAGGCGCGGTGGCATCAGGACGCAGGACCTCGGAGATGGCGTCCACCGACAGCAGTCCGAGCACGCGGTCGCGCTCATCGGTCACGACTCCGAGCTGGACCGATGAGCCGAGCAGCGTCGAGAGCGCGTCCCGCAGCGTGGTCTCCGGCTGCAGCGGGGGAGCGCCGGGCGTGGCCTCCTCCTCGGTGAGCGTGCCGTCCGCGGCCAGTTCAGCGCTGTCCACCCAGCCGAGCGGGCGATCGGCCGCATCAACGAGCAGCGCATAGCCGGTGCCATCGACCTCCATCCGCCGCCGCACCTCAACTCGCGGTTCGCCGACCCGGACGATCAACGGCTGGATCAGTTGGAGGTCGCGAACCTTGGCCAGGGAGAGGCGCTTCAGGCCACGATCAGCCCCCACGAAATGCTCGACGAACTCGCTCGCCGGCGCCGACAGGATCGCCTCGGGCGTGTCGAACTGGGCCAGGACGCCGCCTCGCCTGAGGATGGCGACCCGGTCGGCCATCTTGATCGCCTCGTCCACGTCGTGCGTCACGAACACGATCGTCTTGCCGACCTTCGCCTGGAGGCGGAGCAGCTCGTTCTGGAGCCGATCGCGCAGGATCGGATCGACCGCGCCGAATGGCTCGTCCATCAGCATCACCGGGGGATCCGCGGCGAGTGCCCGCGCCACGCCAACCCGCTGGCGTTCGCCGCCCGAGAGCGATGCCGGGTAGCGCGCGCGGTACGCGCCGGGCTCCAGGCCGACCAGTTCAAGCAACTCCTCGACCCGCTCGCGGATCCGCGGCTCGGGCCACCGCAACAGGCGCGGCACGATGGCCACGTTCTCGCCGACCGTGAGGTGCGGAAAGAGGCCCACCTGCTGGATCACGTAGCCGATCCCACGACGCAACTCGACGGCGGAGAGGTCGCGTACATCCTGGCCGTCGATCGTGATCCGGCCCGCGGTCGGTTCAGCCAGCCGATTGATCATTCGCATGGTGGTCGTCTTGCCGCATCCGGACGGCCCGACGAGCACGCAGATCTCCCCGGCCGGGATGGCCAGCGACAGGTCGTCGACCGCGGGCGGCACGCCCGGGGGTCCGTATCGCTTGGTGACGTGCTCGAAGGTGACGACGGCGCCGCCGGGGCGCGCTTGGGGGGTCATGTCCCGAATGATAGGGAGATCGCTGCGGCCGGCCCCGTGATGGGGCTGACAGTGCCAATGGCGACCGGGGTCAGGTGCCAGATGCGCACCAGGTCGTTTTCGAATGCCAGGGTCCACCGGGCGCTGGTCCCGAAGTCGGTGCGCGGATCACAGGCACGCGGTGGACCGGTGTCGAGCAGATAGGTGGCGCCAAGCTCCTGCGACAGGTCAGCCGCTCGATCTGCATCGGCCGAGCAGAAGATCTCGTCGACCATGGCGGCCCGGCGATCCGGTGAGTAGCCGAGGTTGGCGATATACACGGTATAGGTGAGAACCCGCAGCCGGCCCGCCGCATCGGTGGGGGAGTTGAGCCAGCCGTTGGTCACAAAGATTGCCTTCTCGGGCGTGTTCTCACTGATCCAGTGCCAGGCTTCTGCCTCCGACCACCCGAGCACCACCTCCCGGTTGAGCGCCGTCCAGGCCGAGACAAGGAGTGGCGACGGGACGGTGAGCAGCAGCACCGCGGCGAGCGCAGGCGCCGGCCACCGTCTGATCAGCCAGGCCGCCAGGATGGCGACGCCGATCCACATCGCCTGGAAGTACTTGTTCATGTCGAAGGACACGATGCTGAGTTGGACGAGGTTCGGCACCGCGAAGAGGAGGAGCAGCCAGCCGGCAAGGAAGACGCGCCGGGGCGTCCCCCGCGCCAGCAGTGCGGTCACCGCCAGCACGAGCGGGACCCCCAAATTGGTGATGTAGAAGAAGGCGACCGCCGCGGGGCCGTCCTGGATTGGTGCCGACTCCCAGCCGATCACCCACGTCAGATCGCCGGACGTGCCCGCCGCCACCAGCGGTGCGAGCGCGAACGGCAGTGCCAGCAGATAGGGCGCCAGCAGCAGTGCAGCGTTGCGCGGAGCGGTCGGCTCCAAGAGACGTCCACCCGCCATGACCCAGACGAGCGCGAGGCCCAGGAACGCTGGGAAAAAGAAGAAGTGGAACGGGGCAAGGAGTGCCCCGAGCAGCCCGGCCAGCGCGATCAGCAGCGGCCGATCTCGCATTCCACTCGCCCGTGATTGGGCGGATGGCAGCCCCGAGACGAGCAGCAGGACCGCGCCGACCAGCATCGGAAGCCCGGCGGTCGTCGCGCGGTGGACGAGCAGCCCGGTCCCCATCACGGACGGAATCCGGAAGTAGGGCCACTCGGTCAGCCATGCGTTGTCGTACGAGTTGTGCGTGATCAGTGAGATTGGGTCGCCCGCGCCCGCCGCCACGTCGGCGATAAGGCGGATCCACCCGAGGCCCCCGCCGATGACCACCAGCACGACCGCCAGGGCGGCCGCGCGCCGCGCTCCCCGGCCGCGCAGCAGCGCGCGCGCCAGGCCGTGGACCAGCAGCGCCAGCGCACCAGCCAGGATCGCGGAGGAAACGACAAAGCTCGGGACGCTGAAGATGTCCGCGGCGCGCGCCGCGATGGCGGCATGGAAATCGGCGAACCAGTGGTAGACGAGCGGCTCGCCGGCGAAGTAGGGGACCTGCGGCGGGAAGTTCCCGGCGTTGAGTGACTGGGAGATCGACAGGTGCACGCCGAGATCGCTCCAGTTCGAGCCGCCGGCGCTGATGCCGCCGGGCGCCACCTTCCACAGTCCGGAATCGAGCACGAGCCCAACGAACCCGGCGGCAGCGCCCGCGAGCCCGAATGCGACCGGCTCGCGGCGAAGTGCGCGGACCGACGCGGCAGCCTGTGCGATCAGGCCGGCGGCGCCCCATCGCCATGCGGCGAGTGGCACCGGGAGTGCCAGCAGGGCAACGGCGAAGAAGATGGTCTCGCGCCGGTAGCCGCCGCTCGCCATCGAAAGCCAGTAGACCAGGTGTGCGGAGATCGCCACCGACAGCACGATCGCCAGGCCGAGCCGCCCCGTCGCGCTGATCCGCGGGCGCGCGACGGCGATGATCCCCCAGCCCGGCACCACGAACAGGAGCGGCCAAACGACAACGACCGCCAGGGTCGGGAAGATCCACGCGACGAGCAGCGCGACCGAGATCCCCAGCGCCACCAGGGCGGCAGCGACCGGCCTGCGGGTGGTGGCGGCGCCGCGCTCGGTCATCGGGCCCGGATCATAGCCGAGGGTTCGACGGCCGCTTTCCGGGGTGCGGAGCGATCAGCGGGAGTCGCCGGCCCTTCGCCTCTTCGCGGGCGCTCCGGCACTTCGCGTTGTGCCGGCCATTTGCGGCAGCGGCAGATGCGGGTCGAGAAGCGCCACGATCCGCTCCACCTGCGCGGCGGTGAGCCGTTCATTGGCGGAGATCCGCGCCGCCAGCGTTTCGACGTCCGCGAGCACCTGGATGCCCGGCCGCTGGCCCGGCTCCCAGCCGATCTCGACGCCGCGCGGCGGGGCGAGGCACGCGACCACGACGGCCGGCAGGGCCGCTCGCTCCAACTGCTGCTCGAGGCGATGTCCGGCGAGGCGCGCGGTGACCACCGACTTCGCCTCCCACGGGATCCACGAATCGGTATCGTCGCTCCAGTGGTACCAGTGGCCGTTGCGTTTTCGAAAGCGGCCACGCTCGGCCTTCAGCGTGAGGGCCCAGATCCCGCCGGGCCCGACCACGACGGAGTCGATCGGGTCGCCGTTGCCGGCGAAGACGCGCCGAAGGTAGTGGTAGCGGTCATCGAGGCGTCGGGCAAGCGGGCCGCTCAGCCGGTCGCCCCCCGGACGCGGCAAGGGCAGTCGACGTTCTCTGGTGACGGGTCGGTGGATGATCACGGCAGCGCCGATCGTCCTCCGTGGCGGGTGGGGGGCACGAGTGTACCCCCACCCACCGGCCACGCCTAGCCCACAGATCTGGAGGCTCCAGGCTGCCTGCTACGATGCGGTCATGGACGCGCACGACGCAGGAAGCCAGATTCCCGAGGCGATCCGGACCCTCCTCGCGGAGCTGGGAGAGGACCCGGACCGCGAGGGGCTGCTCGGTACGCCAGATCGGGTTCGGCGCATGTACGCCGAACTGACCGACGGCTATCGCACCGATCCGCAGACGCTGCTCAACGACGCGGCCTTCGACGTCGACTACGACGAGATGGTGGTGGTGCGCGACATCGAGTTCTACTCGCTGTGCGAGCACCATCTGCTCCCGTTCTTCGGCAAGGCGCACGTGGGGTACCTGCCGAGCGGCAGGGTCATCGGTCTGTCAAAGATCCCGCGCGCGGTTGACATGTACGCACACCGGCTCCAGGTGCAGGAGCGGCTGACCCAGCAGGTGGCGACATTCCTGATGGAGCGCCTCGAACCCAAGGGGGTCGCCTGCGTCATCGAGGCGACCCACCTCTGCACGGTCATGCGGGGCGTGCGCAAGCAGGAGGCGACCATGGTCACCAGCGCGATGCTCGGGACGTTTCGCCGCGACCCAAGGACGCGGGCCGAGTTCCTGACCTTCATCGGTCGCACGGCAGACCGCTAGACCGATGCGCGGTCGCTGCGCCGGTCGCGCCGACTAGAATCGAACGCGCATGACCGAGAACGAACGCACCACCCCGATCCGCGTCCTGATCGCGAAGCCCGGGCTCGACGGCCACGACCGTGGCGCCAAGGTGCTCGCGCGCGGCCTCCGCGACGAGGGGTTCGAGGTGATCTACACCGGCCTCCGCCAGACGCCGGAGATGATCGCCGACGCAGCCGAGCAGGAAGACGTGGACGTGATCGGGATGTCGATCCTGTCGGGCGCGCACATGACGCTCCTGCCGCGCGTTGCCGAGCTCTGCCGCGAGCGCGGCATGGACGATGTGCTGATCGCAGCCGGCGGAATCATCCCCGATGCTGACGTGACGAAGCTCAAGGCGATCGGGATCGGCGAGGTGTTCGGCCCTGGGACGAGCATCGGCCAGATCGCGCGCTACTTCCGCGAGCACGCGCGCCGGTCCGCCTGAGCGCGGCCGGCCATCAACTGATGACCGACCTCGTCCCGCTCCTGGCGGGCGCCGTTGCGGGTGAGCGGAGAGCCCTGGCGCGCCTGCTGACCGCGATCGAAGGCGGCGCAGACGGCGTTCGGGAGCTGATCCCCTCGCTCTTCGCCGCGTCTCGCGGAGCGCACCTGGTCGGAATCACCGGGCCGCCCGGCAGTGGCAAATCGACCCTGGTGAACGCCCTGGCCACCGTCTGGAGACGGCGCGGGCGGCGAGTCGGAATCCTCGCCGTGGATCCGTCTTCGCCGTTCACAGGCGGCGCGATCATGGGCGACCGGATCCGGATGATGGAGCATGCCGGGGACCTCGACGTGTTCGTGCGCTCGATGGCCAGCCGCGGTGAGCTGGGCGGGCTGGCCGGCACCACCTGGATCGCCGCTGCGGTGCTCGATGCCGCCGGGTACGACCCCGTCGTCGTGGAGACGGTCGGCGCCGGGCAGAGCGAGGTCGAGATCGCGCGGCTGGCCGAGACGACCGTGGTGGTCGAGGTGCCGGAGATGGGGGACGAGGTGCAGGCGATCAAGGCGGGCCTGCTGGAAGTCGCCGACGTGATCGTCGTGAACAAGGGCGACCGGCCCGGCGCCGAGCTTGCCGCCAGGCAGCTTCGCGCCATGCTCTCGAGCGTCGGCGGCAGGATCACTCGCCAGCCTCCGGCCATCCTGACCACGACGGCTCTCGACGGTGCGGGGGTGGATGCATTGGCCGATGCGATCGATGCGCACCGCGCCGCTGCCCGCGCGCCGGATCAGGCGATGCAGCGTGCCCGCAACCAACTGCGCCGTGCCGCGGCCGAGATCGGTGTCCGCGCCGCCACCGCTCATCCGGAGTGGGAGGAGCTCGTCGAAGCCGTCGCCGAGCGTCGCGTCGATCCGGTCACCGCCGCGGAGCGGCTGGTAGGCTTGCGGTCATGAGCATTGAGCGCGTCTTCGTCATCGGCGCCGGGCTGATGGGTCACGGGATCGCCCAGGTCAGCGCCGCCGTCGGCAAGTCGGTCACCCTCAGCGACCGCACCGCGGAACTCGCTGAGAAGGGCAAGGCGCGCATCGCCGGCAACCTCGCGCGGCAGGTCGAGAAGGGCAAGCTCGAGCAGGCCGCCGCCGACACGCTCCTCGGGCGGATCGACACCTCGGTGGGAGCCGACGCAGCCGCCGGTCACGACATCGTGATCGAGGCCGTGTTCGAGGACGAGGCGATCAAGCGCGAGACGTGGAGCCGGCTCACCGCCGCCGCCGACCCGGGTGCCATCTTCGCCAGCAACACGAGCAGCATCAGCATCACCAGCCTGGCCACGGCGACAGATCGGCCGACGAAGTTCATCGGCCTGCACTTCTTCTCGCCGGTGCCGGTCATGCGCCTGATCGAGATCATCCGCAGCCTGGAGACCGACGACGAGACCGCCTCGGCCGCGGCCGCCTTTGCCCGCGACCTGGGCAAGACGGTGATCCAGTCACGCGACATGCCCGGCTTCCTGGTGAACCGGATGCTCGGCCCGTTCATCAACGAGGCGATCTTCGCGCTGATGGAGAGCACCGGGACCGCTGACGATATCGACACCGGGGCCAAGCTCGGTCTCAACCATCCGATGGGGCCGCTGGAGCTCTCCGATTTCATCGGCAACGACGTGATGCTCAACGTGATGGATGTCCTGTATCGCGGCTTCGGCGACCCCAAGTTCCGCGCCGCACCGCTCCTGCGCCAGATGGTCGCTGCGGGCCACCTCGGTCGAAAGACCGGGCGCGGCTTCTACCTCTACGACGACAAGGGCAACCGGATCGCAGGATGACGACCGTCGCGCCGGCCCGCCCGGACCCGTTCGCGTTGACCGAGGAGGAGCGCGCTGTCCGCGACACCGCCCGCGGATTTGCGCAGCGGGAGCTGGTTCCGACGGTGGCGCAGCGCGACGAGGACGAGCGCTACGACCGAGCGCTCTTCGACCGGATGGGCGAACTCGGCCTCACCGCCATCCCGTACCCGGAGCAGTACGGCGGGGCAGGGATGTCCTACTTCGCGTGGGTGCTGGCGATCGAGGAGATCGCGGCGGCCGACATGGGGATGGCCGTCAGCCTATCGGTCCATGTCCTTTCGCAGCTGTGCATCCACCTCGCCGGGACCGAAGAGCAGAAGGCGCGCCTCCTGCCGCCGATGGCCGCCGGCACGCACCTCGGCGCATTCGCGCTGAGCGAACCGGGGGCCGGGTCCGATGCTGCCGCCCTCTCGCTCCGCGCCGATCCGACCGATGACGGCTACGCGCTGACCGGCACCAAGGTCTGGATCACCAACGCCGGCGATGCTGAACGCTTCATCGTCTTCGCCACTGTCGATCGCAAGCGCGGACGCGATGGAATCACGGCCTTCGCCGTCGCCCGCGACACGCCCGGGTTTACGGTCGGCACGCATGAGCGAAAGATGGGAATCCGTGACTCATCGAGCGCCGAGCTGATCTTCGACGGGGCACGCGTTTCGAGCGCCGATCGGCTCGGTACGGAGGGGGAGGGGCTGCGCATCGCGCTCGAGTCGCTCGCGTCGGGACGGATCAGCATCGCGTCGGCCTGCACCGGCCTCGCGCGGGCAGCCCTCGAGCACGCCGCGAGCTACGCAGCCCAGCGCACGCAGTTCGGGAAGCCGATCGCCGAGCAGCAGATGGTTGCCGCGATCCTGGCCGATGCCGTGGTTGCGGTGGAAGCGTCACGGCTGCTCACCTGGCGAGCCGCACGACTACGCGACGCCGGCGCTCCGGCCCGTGCGATCGCGGCTGCGAGCAGCGCGGCCAAGATGTTCGCCTCGGATGCCGCCATGCGCGTCGCGACCGATGCGGTTCAGGTGTACGGCGGTGCGGGATACTCACGCGACAACCCGGTGGAGCGCTTCATGCGCGATGCCAAGGGAGCGCAGATCTACGAGGGTACAAACCAGGTCCAGCGACTCATCATCGCGCAGCACTTGATCGAGGAGATCCGCAGATGACCACCACCACGGTCCCAAGCGATACCCCCGTGGCCGCCGCGCCACGCCTGATGGAGGCGCAGGGCGAGCCGATCAGCCTCCCCGACGAGATGCGCGCCGACAACCTGGTGGCGCTCGTCCACAAGAGCGTCGAGCGCTACCCGGACAAGGAGGCGCTGCGCTGGAAGCTGCCGAAGTCGCGTCGCCAGACCGGGGGTCTCCCGCAGGAAGAAGAGACAGCGGTCTGGACCTCGACCACCTATCGGCAGACGTGGGACTGGATCACGCAGGTGGCGATGGGGCTCAAGCACATCGGCATCCGCGACGGCGATCGCGTCTGCATCATGAGCCGCACCCGACCAGCCTGGCTCGCGGCCGACCTCGGTGCGATGTCGCTCGGCGCGGTGACCTGCCCCATCTACCCATCGGTGGAGCCGAACCAGGCCGCCTTCGTCATCAACAACGTCGGAGCCAGGCTCGTCTTCGTCGAGAACCTGCAGCAGGCCGCCAAGATCGAGCAGGTACGCGGCGAATGCCCGACCCTGGAGCACGTGGTCGTCATCGAGGACCGCGGCCGACTGCCCGACGGCGCCATCAGCTTCGACGACATCTTCGACCTCGCCACCGTTGACCCCGGCGAGATCCGCGAATGGACCGAGGCCTGGAAGGGGTTTGGCCGCGACCGGGTGGCGACCATCGTGCACACCTCGGGGACGACCGCCAACCCCAAGGGGGTGGTACTGACCCACGGCAACGTCCTGCATAACTACGAGGCCGGCATCCAGGCGGTCGATTTCACCGAGCACGACACCTTCCTCTCCTTCCTGCCGCTCTCGCACATGACCGAGCGAGCGGCCGGGCAGATCGTTCCGTTGGGGCGTGGCTGCACCATCGCCTACGCGGAGCCTGCGATCGAGCGACTCGCCGCGAACATGGCCGAGGTGCAGCCGACGGTCATGGTTGCGGTGCCGCGGCTGTACGAGCGCCTCTACGCGCGCGTCATCTCCACCGTCGAGGCGGCACCCCCGCTGCGGCAGAAGATCTTCTATTGGGCGCAGCGCCTGGGCGCGCGGCACTACCAGAACCACGTTGACGGAAGCGGGGACGGGATCTGGCTCAAGGTCCAGCTGAAGTTGGCCGATCGGCTGGTCTTCCACAAGATCCGCGCTCGGACCGGTGGTCGGGTGCGCTATTTCGTGTCCGGCGGCGCGCCGCTCTCGCGCGAGGTAGGGGAGTTCTTCTACGCCATGGGGATGCTCATCCTGGAGGGCTATGGCCTGACCGAGACGGCGCCGCTGCTGTCGATCAACCGCCCCGGCGACTTCCAGTTCGGCACCGTCGGCAGGCCGGTTGCCGAGACGCAGATTCGCATCGATCCGGCCAACGGCGAGATCCTGGCGCGCGGGCCGCAGGTGATGATGGGCTACCACAACCAGCCCGAGGAGACGGCGGCGGTGATCGACGCCGAGGGCTGGTTCCATACCGGCGACATCGGTGAGATCGAGCCAGGCGGCCGCATCCTGATCACCGATCGGCTGAAGAACATCATCGTGCTCGGCAACGGCAAGAACGTGGCTCCGGCACCGATGGAGATCGCGATGCTCACCAGCAAGTACATCGCCCAGACCGTGGTGCTCGGCGACAACCAGCCCTACACCGGGGCGCTGATCGCCCCCGATTTCGAGCAGCTTGCGGCCTGGGCGGCCGCGAACGGGATCGCCGAGATGCCGCCAGAGCAGCTCGTGGCGGAGAGGGCGGTGCAGAAGATGGTGGAGGGCGAGGTCAAGGCCAAGCTGGATGGCTTCGCCATCTGGGAGCGCCCCCGACGCGTCGCCCTGCTGCCGCGCCTGCTCTCCGAGGAGGAGGGCGAGCTGACCCCGTCGCTCAAGGTGAAGACGCGGGTCGTCGTCAAGCAGTGGAGCGACAAGGTCGCTCAGCTCTTCGGCGAGGAAGAGAAGGAGTAGCAGGCGGGCCATACCGCCCGTCCCGGCGTACCATCTCCGACATGACCGACGCATACATCCTCTCCGCCGCCCGCACGCCGATGGGGAAGTTCGGCGGCGGCCTCTCGACCGTCCCCGCCACCGATCTCGGGGCGACTGCCATTCGTGCCGCCGTCGAGCGGTCCGGCGTAGACCCCGCACGTATCGACGAGGTGGTCATGGGACAGGTGCTCACGGCGGGGGCCGGACAGGCGCCTGCGCGCCAGGCTGCGCTGAAGGGGGGCCTGCCCGACGGCGTAAGCGCCACCACCATCAACAAGGTCTGCGGCAGCGGACTCAAGGCGGTCATGCTCGGAGCGGCCGCCATCCGTGCTGGTGACGCGGACGTTGTCGTGGCCGGCGGCATGGAAAACATGAATCTCGGCCCATACCTGCTCCCCGGTGCGCGCGCCGGGTACCGGCTCGGCAACGCCGATCTGGTTGACAGCACCGTCCATGACGGGCTGTGGTGCTCCAGCTGTGACGTGCACATGGGGATGCATGCCGAGCGGGTAGCGGTCAAGCACGGGATCACGCGCGAGGCACAGGACGAGTTCGCGCTGCGCTCCCACCGGCGCGCCCTGGCGGCCATTGCCGAGGGGCGCTTCGCCGATGAGATCGTGCCGGTCGAGGTCCCCGGCAGGAAGGGACCGACGCTGGTCGACACCGATGAAGGTCCCCGCCCGGACACCTCCATCGAAGCGCTCGCCAAGCTCAAGCCGGCGTTCAAGACCGACGACGGGACCGTCACCGCCGGCAACGCCCCCGGCATCAACGACGGCGCCGCCGCGCTCGTGCTCGCGTCTTCGGAGGCAGTGGAGCGCGACTCGCTTGCCCCCATCGCCCGGATCACCGGGTATGCCCAGGCCGACGTGGCCCCCGAGTGGCTTTTCGAGGCGCCCATCGACGGCGTCCGCCGGCTCCTCGACAAGCTGGGCATGCGCCTCGACGAGTTCGACCTGATCGAGATCAACGAGGCCTTCGCCGCCCAGGTCCTTGCCGATGGAAACGCCCTCGGCTTCGACTGGGACAAGGTGAACGTCAACGGTGGCGCCATCGCGCTCGGACACCCGATCGGCGCCTCGGGGGCGCGGGTGCTGACCACCCTCCTCTATGAGCTGCGGCGGCGTGGCGGACGCCACGGCTTGGCGACCCTGTGCCTGGGCGGCGGGGGAGCGGTGGCCCTCGCCGTCGAGATGGTCTAGGGTCGCGGACAATCGGCCCTCGGCTGCGTGACCTTCAGCCCGTGACGATGGCGCGACGCCTGCCCCTATAATCCGGCGACCCGCGCACCGGCCCGCTCCCGCGCACGATATCCGCGGAGGCGCCGAGAAGCGCCCGTACTGGAGGCTCCAGAACAGAACCCCATGGCAAGTTCGAATCCTGTCGCTGAGGCACCGAACATCTGGGCGGTCGCGCAGTCCCAGTTCGATAGCGCCGCCGATCAGCTGGACCTCGATCCGGGCCTGCGCAAGGTCCTTCGCGTGCCCCAGCGTGAGTTGACCGTCAACTTCCCGGTCACCATGGATGACGGCCACGTCGAGGTCTTCACCGGCTATCGGATCCAGCACAACGTCAGCCGTGGCCCCGCCAAGGGCGGCATCCGCTACCACCAGGACGTGACCCGCGACGAAGTCGCAGCGCTCGCGATGTGGATGACCTGGAAGTGCGCCGTGGTGAACATCCCGTACGGTGGCGGCAAGGGTGGCGTGGTGGTCGACCCCAAGAAGCTCTCGATGCGGGAGCTGGAGGGGTTGACCCGTCGCTTCACGACCGAGATCAGCCCGTTGATCGGGCCCGATCGCGACATTCCGGCGCCGGACGTGAACACCAACGCACAGGTGATGGCCTGGATGATGGACACCTTCTCGATGCACCGTGGCTATACGATCCCCGGCGTGGTCACCGGCAAGCCGATCGCCATCGGCGGCTCTCTCGGCCGCAACGAGGCCACCGCCCGCGGTGCGACCTTCACCCTGCTTCAGGCAAGCCGCGCCCTGAACCTGCCGCTGGCGGGCGCCAGGGTCGTGATCCAGGGCTATGGCAACGCCGGATCGATCGCAGCCGACCTGCTCGCCGCGGAGGGGGCGTTGATCATCGCGGTCAGCGACTCGAGCGGCGGGATCTACAACCCGAAGGGGCTCGACCCGGCGCGGGTCGGCGGATGGAAGCGCGAGCACGGGACGGTTGTCGGCTTCCCCGGCGCCGATCTCGTGAGCAACACCGAGATCCTGGAGCTCGACTGCGACATCCTCGTCCCGGCGGCCCTGGAGAACCAGGTCACCGGGCAGAATGCCCCGCGGATCAAGGCAAAGATCGTTGCCGAAGCGGCCAACGGGCCGACGACACCCGAGGCCGACCAGATCCTGTTCGACCGCGGCGTCTTCGTCATCCCCGACATCCTGTGCAACGCCGGCGGCGTGACCGTGAGCTACTTCGAGTGGGTCCAGGACATGCAGTCGTTCTTCTGGACCGAGCAGCGTATCAACGAGAGCCTGCGCGAGATCATGGACCGGGCTTTTGAGAGCGTGTACGCCATGAGCAAACTCCACGGTGTCCACATGCGCACCGCGGCCTACATGGTCGGCGTCGCCCGCGTGGCCGAAGCGACCACGCTGCGGGGTCTCTACCCATAAGGAGGGCGTTCGACATGCTCGATCACGAGGAGCGGTTCCTCTTCCGCGAGGAGATCGTCAACCTGGCCACCGCCCTCGCTGACCCGGGCTCGTTGGACAGCGTGGAGGATCTGCTGGCGGAGGTCACGACCTCACCGCACTTCGACTCCGATGTCTTCATCCTGGAGCGCTCCCTGCAGGTGATGCTCGGCGGCCGCGCCGGTTCGACGCTGGTCGGGCTGTTGACCGTCACCCGCGAGGTCTTCGACGAGGTCGGCGAGATGGGGCTGCCGGCTGACGTGCATGAGCGGCTGGTCGGCATGCGCGCTCGCTTCGGCCTCGCCATCGACAACGCCCTCAACTTCCTCAACAACCCCGATGGCATCCAGGGCCACAACTTCGGTACGCAGATGACGCACGGGGAGGGCGGGGTCACGCTCCAGGGTCGGCTGACCCTCGTCCGCTACAACAACGAGCCGCAGTTCTTTATCGCCGACGCCGATGTCCTGCTCAGCGTGGCGGCCGACATGATGGAGCGGCTGGGCGAGCACCTGGAGCCGGAGATGATCGAGCCCGAGCTGCTCACGCGCCTGCGCGAGGGGATCGATCTGATCGAACGACGGGCCAAGCCCCGGGCGTGAGCCCAGCACCGCGCCTCTTCCTGGCGGCCACCGGACAGAACCGCGGCAAGACCACCGCGTCGCTCGGGCTGATCGCCGCGATGGCGGCTCGCGGACGGCGCGTCGGCTTCGTCAAACCGGTTGGCCAACGCTACCTGGTGGTCGACGGAACGCGGGCGGACGAGGACGCCGTGCTCATGAAGGCCGTCTTCGGGCTCGACGATGCGCTCAACGACATGAGCCCGGTCACCCTGCCGCGCCACTTCACGACCGACTTCGTGATGGGACGGATCGACACGGACCTGGCTCGCGAGATGACCGATGCAGTCGCCCGCGTGGCGGCCGGCAAGGACCTGTTGGTGATCGAGGGGACCGGTCACGCGGGGGTTGGGGCGGTGGTCGGCCTTTCGAACGCTCGGGTCGCCGCGCTTCTCGACGCGCCGGTTGTGATCGTCAGTGAGGGCGGCGTCGGTCGGCCGATCGACGAGATCGTGCTGAACCACGCTCTCTTCGAGCGACACGGCGTCCGGGTGCTCGGCGCGGTGGTCAACAAGGTGGACATCGAATCGCACCCGGACCTGCCCGAGATCCTGCGGCACGGTCTGGCGCAGCATGGCCTCGATCTGCTCGGCTGCATCCCGTACAGCCAGATGCTGGCCGATCCGTCGCTGGAGCTGGTCGTCACGCACCTCGAGGGAGAGCTGCTCGCCGGCGAGGCGGCGGCCGAACGGACGATCGGGCACGTGGCCATCGGGGCGATGCACGCCGACCACGCCATCGCCCTGTTGCAGGATCGGACACTGGTGATCACCCCAGGCGACCGGGAGGACCTGATCGAGGCCTGCCTGGCCGCCAACCGAGCCGGGGCCGGCACCCTGATCAGCGGGATGGTGCTCACCGGCGGATTCCGACCAGGCCCCGCCGTGCTGGCACAACTGCGCGCGGCCGACCTCTTCGCGTACCTCGTGGCCACCGACACCTACCGCACCGCGCAGGCGGTCGACGAGATCCTCGTCAAGACCCACCCGACCGATATCGACAAGATCGCGACCATCAAGCAGCTCGTCGGCCGCTCCCTCGACGCGGAGGCGCTGCTCGGTCTCCTCGGCGGCGCCGCCACGCGCTGACGCGTCGTACCATGCCGCGCATGCATACGCCCGCCATGCTTCATTTCACCGGCGATCCAGAGGCCGATCAGCTCCTCGCCAGCGACCCATTGGCGCTGCTCATCGGCTTCGCGCTCGATCAGCAGGTGAGCGTGCAGAAGGCGTTCAGCGGCCCCGCCGAGCTGCGCCGCCGGATCGGTCACCTGGAGGCGGCGCGCATCGCCGCCACCGATCTCGCCGAGTTGGAGCGGATCTTCCGTGAGCGCCCTGCGCTCCATCGCTTCCCGGCCGCGATGGCCGGCCGGGTCCAGTCGCTCTGCGCGGTCATCGCACGCGAGTACGGCGGCGACGCAGCCAACGTCTGGCGGGAGGCGCGCGACGGGCCTGACCTCCAGCGCCGCCTGCTGGCCCTGCCGTCGATCGGGGAGATGAAGGCGCGCTCATTGATTGCCATCCTGGGCAAGCGACTGGGGGTCGATCTGCCCGACATGGCGGCGGTGATGCCATCCCACCCGACGCTGGGCGACGTCGACTCTCCGGAGGCGCTGGAGCAGTACCAGGCGCTGAAGCGCGCCTACAAGGCGGAGTTGCGCGCGAAAGGCGAGACGTTCGGCGGTCGCTGAACAGGGAAGGAGGCCGGACGTGGGCACTCGCCGGCCTCCTCCTGCGCCGCGGTGGCCGGTCTCCCGGCGCCCGCGGTGACAGTGGTCATCATACGGACCGGACCCCCGACGTCACTAGTACTTTCTGGCGGAGATCCGGTCCTCGTTCGCGTCAGGCGACGTCCCAGGCGAGCGGCATGTTGTCGGTGAGGCGCGTGCGTCCCACCCACGCTGCCACGAGGGCCAGCGCCGGTCCGGTGACCCGGCGCAGTTCCGCCAGGGTGCCTGCATCGGCCACGCTCACGTAGTCGAGGCGCGCCATCGACTCGCCGGCGATCGTGTCGGTCATCCGAGCGCGCAGCACCTCGGCTGACCGTTCGCCGGCGTCGTAGGCATCCTTGGCCGCCGATATCGCCGCGTACAGGCAGGTGGCAGCGTGCCGCTCTTCGATGGAGAGCATCGCGTTGGCACTCGAGACGGCCAGGCCATCGGCCTCGCGAATGGTGGGACAGACCACGAGATCGATGTTCATGAACAGATCGTTGATCATCCGGCGCAGGATCACGATCTGCTGGGCGTGCCGCTGACCAAGGTAGAGACGCGCCGGTCCGACCAGGTGCAGCAGCTTGATCAGGACCGTGGTGAGCCCGTCGAGATGTCCGGGGCGCGAGGCTCCCTCCAGTTGGCGGGTGAGCCCGTCGACGATCACGCGGGTGGCGTCGGCGTCGGGAAACAGCGTCGCTCGGTTCGGAAGGAAGACGATGTCGGCCCCGCCCTGCTCCAGCAGGGCCAGGTCGCGCCGTTCGTCGCGGTGGGCCTGGTCGCCCTCGTCGAGCGCCGTGAACTCCGCGGGGTTCACAAAGCTGCTGACCACCACGCAGCCGTTCTCGGCGCGCGCACGGCGCAGGAGCGACAGCTGGCCGTCGTGCAGCGCTCCCATGGTCGGGATGAAGCCGACGGCGTCGCCGGCGACGCGCCGCTGCAGGATCGCGGCTCGCAGGTCGGCAACGGTGCGGACGGTCTCCACGGTCAGCGCCGACGTGCGCGGGTCGACCGCCTTGATCCGGCAGGGGGCCGGGCGGCGCGGTAGCGATCGACGATCAGGTCCCAGAGGCGCTCGGCGACCTGCCGCTTGGGGAGCATCGGCCAGTCGGTGAGCGGACCCTCGGCACCAAAGACGGTGACCTTGTTGTCCTCCGAGCCGATGGCGTCGAACGGCCCCCCGACCCGGTTCCCGACGATCAGGTCGAGCCCCTTGTCGCGCAGCTTCGAGAGCGCGTTGGCCTCGAGGTCATCGGTCTCGGCCGCGAACCCGATAAGGAAGGGGCGCACCCCATCGGCCATCTCGCCGACCTCGGCCACGATGTCCGGGTTCGCCACCAGGTCGATCTGGAGCCCGGCGCCGTCCCGCTTGATCTTGCTGTTGCTGGTGCGCTTGGGGGCGAAGTCGGCGACCGCCGCGGCCATCACCAGGATGTCGGCCGAGGGTGCTGAGCGCAGTACGGCGGTGCGCATGGCGGCGGCAGTGGTCGCCTCCACGGCGGTCACGCCACGCGGGGCGGGGACGCTCATCGAGCCGGCGACCAGGGTGACCGTGGCGCCGCGGTCACGCGCGGCCTCGGCGATGGCGACCCCCATCTTGCCGCTGCTCCGGTTGCCGAGGAAGCGGACCGGGTCGATCGGCTCGCGTGTGCCGCCGGCGCTCACCACGACGTGGAGTCCCTCGAGCTCGCCGGCGTGCGCGAAAAGGCTCTCGACCGCGGCGACGATCGTGTCGGACTCCGCCAGTCTTCCGACCCCGGTCAGGCCGCTGGCCAGGGCTCCCACCTCTGGCTCCACGATGATGTGTCCGAAGCCGCGCAGCGTCTCTACGTTCCGCAGCGTGGCCGGATGCGTCCACATCCCCGCGTCCATCGCCGGCGCCACGATGACCGGCGCGCGGCTCGCAAGGGCCATGGCCGTCACCGCGTTCCCGGCGAGGCCGGCCGCCAGCTCGGCGAGGAGATTGGCCGTGGCCGGCGCCAGGACGATGGCGTCCGCGCCCTCGGCGAGTTCAACGTGCGCGATCTGCTCGTCGGGGTCGAGAGCCATCACCTCGCTGACCACCGGCCGATGTGTGAGCGACGCAAAGGTGAGCGGGGTCACGAACGCGGTTGCCGCCGTGGTCATCGCCACGTCCACCACGGCGCCTCGCTCGGCGAGCAGCCGTACGAGCGAGACGGCCTTGTAGGCGGCGATGCTGCCGCTGACGCCGACGACCACGCGCCGGCCGGCGAGTGGACTCCCTTCGTCGCTCATCGGTCGGCTGCCCCTCCGGCGAGTGTGCTGCCGGCCAACTCATCCGACGCGATCTCCCCCCCGGCGATCGACTGGTGGGCATACAGGATCCCTCGCAGCGTCAGGTCCGGCTCGATGGCGTCGATGCCGGGCACATCGGCAAGCCACGGCTCGTAGGTGTAGCCACCGGTGGCAATCACCGTGACGCGGGAGTCGGTGGGGGAACGCTCGACGAGCTCGGCGCGCAGGGCAGTCAGGAGACCGCTCACCAGGCCGATGTACCCCAGCACGGTGCCGCTCTGCATGGCGTGAATCGTATTCGCGCCGATCGCGCGCGGCGGTCGGCGCAGCTCGATGCGCGGCAGCTTGCTGGCATACCCCACCAGCGCCTCGAGCGACAGGCCGAGTCCCGGCGCGATCGCGCCGCCGATGTATGCGCCCTCGGCGGAGACGATGTCGAAGTTGGTGCTGGTCCCCAGGTCGATCACGATCGCGGGAGCGCCGAACTCGGTACGCGCCGCGAGTGCGTTGCAGAGCCGGTCGGCGCCCGCCTCGGCCGGCCGGTCGATCTCGATCGGCAGTGCTCTGCTCAGGGTTGCCGCGTCGATCGTCATCGGCTCGAGGCCAAAACGCGTGCGGAAGAAGCGCTCGAAGGTCTCGGTCAGGGGCGGCACGACCGATGCCAGGGCGACGGCGTCGAGTTCGTCGAGCTGATACCCGTCGAGGGAGAGCATGCTCGCCACCAGGGCCGCCACCTCGTCCGCGGTCGCGGTCGCCTGGCTGGTGGCGCGCCACGAACCGACAAGGCGCGCGTCCTCGAAGAGGCCGAGCGTGATATTGGTGTTTCCGACATCAGCGGCCAGCAGCTTCACGCCCAACATCGTACCAGCCGTCCGGCGAGGGTCCGCATCGCGAGCCGGTGCTAGACTCGCCGGCGACCCCACCCATCCGTCATCCCTTCCTTCGAGCGAGCCGATGACCGAGGCGCGAGCCAAGCTCTACATCAACACCGGTGTCGTCACCGACAAGAGCGACATCTACAACATCCTGCGTCCCCTGCTGAAGCAGACGGTGAGTTACACCTATCTGCGCGGGAACCAGGTGACGAGCCACGGCATCGGCTGGGTCGAACGGATCGTGGTCGATCACCCCGAGATCGCGAGCTACTTCACCCCGCTCGCGATCTGCCTCAACCTCGACTCGTTCGACTACCTGCAATTCGACACGACGTCGGAGCAGCTGCTCGTCTACACGCTGATCATCGGGGAGGAGCGCGTGGTGATCGAGTTCACCGCAGGGCACACCCGGGGCGACATTGACAGCGAGGTCGATGGCGGCCGCCCGTTGCCGCGCAATGCGGAAGAGTTGGCGCGTGACCTGCGCTTCATCCAGATGGAGCTGCTGATGAGCAGCGAAGCGCCCGAAGAGGATGAGGACGCCTAGCGTGGCATCCGGGCTGGCGGCGAAGCGGCCACGGACCGTCGACCCACCACACCGACGAAGCGTGCTCAGCAACGGGTTGCGCATCGTCACCCAGCAGATGTCCGCTGCCCGGTCCGTCTCGGTCGGCATCTTCGTCGGTGTCGGGTCGCGGCACGAGGACGAGTCGCATGCGGGCCTGTCGCACCTCATCGAGCACATCGTCTTCAAGGGCACCGCCGGGTACCCGGACCCGGGCGCGCTGTCGGAGGCGATCGAGGGTTGTGGCGGCAGCGTCAACGCATCGACCGATCGCGAGCTCACGGTCTATTCTTCTCGGGTGCCGGCCGACGTGGCGCCGACCGCGCTCGAGGTGGTCGCCGAGCTGGCACTTCGACCGCTGCTGCGGCACCGCGACCTCACCGCTGAGAAGCCGGTGATCGTCGACGAGATCCGAATGTACGAGGACTCGCCGGGCGACCACGTCTTCAGCCTCTTCGATCAACTGCTCTTCGGGCGTCACGCGCTTGGCCGAGAGATCGCCGGCACGCCGCGCAGCGTCCGTCGTGCGAACCACGAGACGGTCATCGGGCACTGGCGCGAGTGGTATCGCCCCGAGCACCTGGTCCTGGCCGTTGCCGGCCGGATCGATCACGAGACGGTGACCCGCATCGCCGGACGCTGGTTCGAAGAGACGTCTGGCGATCGTGCAATCGGCGGCTCCCTGCCACGCGTACCCCCCGGCCGCGATCGAGCATTGCTTGCGCCCGAGCCGGTCACCTCGGCGGGGGTCCGTGTCGCCCATCGGCAGCTCTCCCAGGGCAACCTGTGCATCGGCCTTCCCGCCGTCTCCCGCAGCGATCCTGATCGCTGGGCGCTCGACCTGCTGGGCGCGGTGCTCGGTGACGGAATGAGCAGCCGCCTCTTCCTGGAGCTCCGCGAGCGGCGCTCGCTCGCCTACGACGTCTCGACGTTTGGTGCCACGTACGCCGATTGCGGCACATTCGGCGTCCATGCCGGATTCGACCCCGATCAGGCCGATCAGGTTGTCGCAGCGATCCTCGAGCAGCTCGAGCGCGTGGTGCAGGATCCCGTCGCCGAAGCCGAGCTGGGGCGCGCCCGCGCGTACACGCGCGGCCGCCTGCAGTTGCGGCTCGAGGAGACCGGATCCGTGGCGTCGTGGCT